>NZ_JBFTKI010000017.1:0-96563 GCF_056395875.1 Arthrobacter sp. 05T45
CCCGGGACGGATGCCCTCGTCGCGGACCAGGTCCGTGCCCGGGACCGGGACGACGAGGTTGTCGTAGAAACCCTCGTCCCAGGCCGCGGCGGCGAGGTTGTGGGAGGCGGCGGAGAACTCGTCCTGCTGCTCGCGAGTCACGCCGTACTTCTCCCGGAGCCGTTCGGTGGCCTCGCCCAGGGAGATGGTCCAGTCCGCCGGCATGGCCCGGTTCACCAGCCGCCAGCCCAGCGTGGTGGAGGCCAGGGTCAGGTCCCCGGCCGGGTAGGGCCTCTCGGTCTTCGGCAGCACCCACGGGGCCCGGGACATCGATTCGGCGCCGCCGATCAACATCAGCTCGGCGTCGCCGGTGTTGATCTGGCGGGAGGCGATGATCGCCGCGTCCAGGGAGGACCCGCAGAGCCGGTTGACCGTGGTGCCCGGGACCGAGACCGGCAGCCCGGCCAGCAGGGTGCCCATCCGGGCGACATTGCGGTTCTCCTCGCCCGCGCCGTTCGCGTTGCCGAACACCACCTCATCGATCCGCTCCACGTCCAGGGCCGGGGCGCGCTTCACGGATTCGCGGATCACGTGCGCCGCAAGGTCATCCGGGCGGACCCCGGCGAGGCCGGAACCGAACTTCCCGAACGGCGTCCTCACAGCGTCATAGATAAATGCCTGATTCATGATCTTCCTCTAAGTTCTGTGGCGCCCAACTACGCAGCAGCAGGGGTGGTTTGAGGGCGCAAAACGACCCCCTGCTGCTGCCTTGGGCTGGCTGGCCGCCCTCGGCGACTTGGCTGTGATTCGAGCGGGCCTACGCTGCCGGGATCCGGATCAGCTTCTTGTTGGCGAACTCATTGATTCCGTATTGCGCCAGTTCTCGTCCGACGCCGGAACGCTTCACCCCGCCAAACGGAAGGTCGGCGGCGCTGCGGCTGATGCTGTTGATCCAGACCATTCCGGTCTCCAGCTGTTCGGCAAGCTGCCGGGCGGCCTCAACATCCGCGGTGTAGACGGAGCTTGAGAGGCCGAAAGGCGAGTCGTTGGCCAGGTCAACAGCGGCTTCGGGAGAGTCCACCCGGTAAACCACGGCGGCCGGGCCGAAGATCTCTTCCGAGTAAGCCCGCATGTCCGGCGTCACACCGGTCAGGACGGTTGCGGGGTAGTAGGCGCCCGAGTCGTTGGGGGCGCCTCCACCCGTGACTGCGGTCGCGCCCTTGGAGACGGCGTCCTGGACCAGCTCGGCGATGTCATCGACGGAGGCCCGGGATGACAGCGGCCCGAAGGTCGTCTGCCCATCGGTCGGGTCACCCGGGGCGATCTTGGACATGGCCTCGGTGTAGCGGCGCAGGAACTCGTCGTAGATTCCGCCGACGATGATGAAGCGCTTGGACGCAGTGCAGGCTTGGCCGCCGTTGTACATGCGGCCAGCCACGGCGCCGGCTACGGCTTTGTCCAGATCGGCGTCGGGCAGCACGATGAACGGATCGGAGCCGCCAAGCTCCAGCACATACTTCTTCAGATGGCGTCCGGCAATTTCTGCCACGGCGGATCCGGCCTTCTCGGAGCCTGTCAGGGAAACACCCTGCACCCGGGGGTCGGCGATCATGGTGGCGATCTGGCCGCTGGTGGCAAACGCGTTGATGTAGACATCGGCCGGCAGCCCGGCGTCGCGGAAGACCGCCTCGATGGCCAGCGCCGACTGCGGGCAGTTGCGTGAGTGCTTGAGGATCACGGTGTTGCCCAGCACTATGTTGGGTGCGGCGAAGCGGGCGACCTGGTAGTAGGGGAAGTTCCAGGGCATGATCCCGACCAGCGGTCCGATGGGTTCGGTGCGGACCACGGCCGAGCCGGGTCCCCGGATCTCCAAGGGTTCATCGCGGAGGAAGCGCTCGGCGTTGTCCGCATAGTAGGCGTAGATCGAGGCCACGAGGGCAACCTCGCCGCGTGCTTCGGCGATCGGCTTGCCCATCTCCAGGGTCAGCAAGGCGGCGAGTTCTTCGGAACGTTCGCGGTGCAGCTCGGCCACGCGGGTCAGCACGGCGGCCCGTTCCGCCAGCGGAGTGGAGCGCCAGGTGCGGTATTCCGTGAAGGAGCGCTTGAGCGCATCCTGCACTTCCTCGTCGGTGAGTGTCGGGAACTCGGCAACGCGCTCTCCGGTTGCCGGGTTGATGGTCGCGTAGTTGCTCATGATCCGGAACTCTTTCTGCAGGTACGTCTTTGTCTTAGCAATCACGATCCCAGCTTCCGGCTATGCAGTCCAATACTTATTAGCCTCAAGATCAATGAGGATTTTGGATCAATGACGGCGTCGTGAGTGACTGCCCTCGGGCCTGATCTATCCAATTCCGACAATAACGGCCGGTCCATTAGGTATTGGACGCTGTGTAATAAACGATGCCATGGTGGGCTGGTGAAGACGATCAAAATCCACGACGCCGACGCGACCGTCCATGTCGAACTCAACAGGCCAGAAGTCCGCAACGCCATAGACCAGCTCATGGTGGACGAATTGCACACTGTATGCGCGGATTTGGAGCGCAATCCCAAAATACTCATCCTCTCCGGGGCGCAGCTTCCCTCCGGCGGCGTCTTCGCCTCCGGAGCCGACATCGCCCAACTCCGCGAACGCCGCCGTGATGATGCCCTGGCCGGCATCAATTCCGGCCTCTTCCAGCGAATCTCCAGGCTGCCGATGCCAGTGATCGCAGCCATTGACGAGTTTGCGCTCGGCGGCGGCGCTGAGCTGGCCTATGCGGCGGATTTCCGGATTGCGACGCCACGGGCAAAGATCGGCAACCCCGAAACCGGTCTGGGCATCCTCGCCGCCGCCGGCGCAGGCTGGCGCCTCGTGGAGCTCGTCGGCGAGCCTTTGGCCAAGGAAATCCTGCTCACCGGAAAAGTGCTCGACGGCGCTGAGGCAATGGCTGTTCGGCTGGTCACGGAGTTGCATCAACCAGACCAGCTGATCCCCGCGGCCTTCGCACTCGCGGCCCGGATCGCATCCCAGGATCCACTCGCGGTCCGCCTCACCAAGAGCGTCCTCCACGCCCCAAGGTCAGCACACCCGGCCATTGACGAACTCGCCCAAGGGATCCTCTTTGAATCAGAGGCAAAATTTGAGCGGATGCAGGCGTTTCTGGACCGAAAACAACGCAAAGGAACCAACTAATGACCCCTTCCACTCCCCCACTTGAAACCCAGGGCGTCCCCACGAGGGTAGGCGTTCTCGGCGGAGGCCGGATGGGCGCGGGCATCGCCCACGCTTTCCTTGTCTCCGGAGCTGCGGTGACAATAGTCGAACGGGACGAGGCCGCAGCCGCAGCGGCCCGCGACCGCGTGAGAGTGACGCTGGCCAAGGCCCTCGAGAGGAACGCGATAACCGAGGACCTGGAGTCGCTCTTGGGCCGGTTTGCGGTCTCCACGGACGCCGTCGACTTCGGCGGGGCGGGCCTTGTTATCGAAGCCGTGCCGGAGGACTTCAAGCTTAAGCAGGATGCCCTGCTCAACGTGGAGCGCCACCTGGGCACGGATGCCTGGATTGCCACCAACACGTCCTCGCTCTCCGTCACCGACCTGGCTGACTCGCTCGGCCGGCCGGAACGGCTGTGCGGGTTGCACTTCTTCAATCCGGTCCCGGCCTCGACGCTGGTGGAAGTCGTTCTTGGCCCCCGGTCCGCCCCTGAACTCTCCGACGCCGCCACCGGCTGGGTCCGCGGGCTCGGTAAGACTCCCATCGTGGTCAATGACGCGCCCGGCTTCGCGAGTTCGCGCCTTGGCGTGGCAATTGCGCTGGAGGCCATGAGGATGCTGGAAGAGGGCGTGGCCAGCGCCCAGGACATCGACGCCGCCATGGAACTCGGCTACCGGCACGCATCCGGACCACTGCGCACCACGGACATCGTCGGGCTGGACGTGCGCCTCGGTATCGCCGAGTACCTGCATGAAACCCTCGGCGAACGCTTCGCCCCGCCCCGGATCCTCCGCGACATGGTGGAGCGCGGCGAGCTGGGACGGAAGTCCGGCAAAGGGTTCTACGACTACTCCTGAGCTGTCAGAACCGATAGCCCGATGGCGGCCAGCGTTCTCGCTGGCCGCCATCGTGTCCAGCTGAGCTTCGTTGAGCAAAGCTGGGTTCTTCAACGCAGTCGTGGCGGCGGCGTCGCGCCGATCCCTCCGACCCAAAGAACCGGAAGGCACACGATCAACGGCTCACGCACATTGGAGCGGGCGGTCCTCCGCGGAAGGGCCTTCCAGAAGTTCCGGCCAGCCCGGATCGTCCGTTTCCGTGTCGGCAAATGGGTGCCCGGCGATGAATTGGTGCCAGTCCGGGAAGGGGTCCGGAGGCAGTTCAATTTCGGGCTCCGGAACGGGATCGTGGCCGGGATGGTAGTCCGGAAACGTTTCCGGTTCGAGACTATGTCCTGGCTGGTCTTGATCGGGGTCGGGGCCGGGTTCCGGGCCGGGTTCGTCCGTGGCCTGGATGTGGGGCAGCCAGTCCTCGGGCCAGTGGGGTGGTTCCCAGTCCTGGTGTTCGCTGGGATAGTGCCGTCCGGACGGTGAGGTCCAGCCCGGCGGGTGGTCCCTGCTGGCCCGGTCCGGTGTCCAGGCGGAGGCGTGTTTGAGCCGGTGGTGTTTCGGGCAGGGCTGGCCCAGGTTCGAGATACCGGTGGTGCCGCCGTCGGCCCAGGCCAGGAGGTGGTCTGCCTCGTTGTCCAGGGAATGGTTGCCGCAGCCGGGGAACGGACACCGGCCGTCGCGGAGCCGGAGCCAGTGGCGCTGGGCCGCCGTAAGCCGGTAGCTGGTCCGGCCGATTTCCAGCGGGGCACCGTCCCGGGGGTCGGTCAGGACCCGGGAGAAGGAACCGGCGCCCTCGGCGATGAGGCGGCGGGCCATCGAGGGCGGGATCGGCCCGTGCCCGTCCAGGACGGCCGGTTCGTCGGTGGCGCCGAGCAGGGACAGGACCGGGACGGTGACCAGAACCTGCGCACGCGGGACCGGAACAAGCCCACCCGCAGCCGTTTCGCCGGTGGTGCCGTCGTCCGATCCAGCACCCGTGCCGGTGCCGGTGGTGAGGAGCCAGGTGGCGGTGATGTCGGCGCGGAGCTGGGTCAGGGTCCGGGGCTCGTCCGGGCCCTGAAGGGCGCGGGCCGCCGCGGTGGCCCGGTCCCAGATCCCCGCGGCGGTGTCGGCCGGGAAATAGGCCGAGAGCCAGGCCATGCCGTCCCGGTCCGGAGTGTACTCGACCCGCCGGTCCGCGGCGCTCGTGGCGTGGCGTTCCTCGATGCCGGCCGGGTGGTGGCGTTCGCGCCAGGCGCGGGCCTTGGCCCGGAACCGGGACGGAACGAGCTCCCCGGCCGGACAGCCGCGGGCCGGGTTCGGTGCTTCGGGGTCCAGGAAGTGCGCCTCGAGCCCGGCCGCCCCGGCCGCATCCAGGCTGCTGGTTTCGTCCACGATGATCCGGGCGTGGGCCCAGGAGATCGCCCCGGACTCAAGGGCGGCCAGGGTCAGCGGCAGCGCCGTCGTCAGGGCGTGGGCTTCGGCGAGGAGGGCCGCTGCGGTGCGTTCGCTCACGGTCAGGACACAGGCGACCTCGGCCACCAGTGCCATCTCCTGTACGGCGCGGTCCCGCGGTGACGGCGCCGGCAGCGCCAGGAACCTGGTTGCCTGCGCGTAGTCGGCGGTCAGCCGCACCCTCAACGCCGCGGTCCGGGCCTCCATCCGGGCGACCTCGGCCAGCCCGTCCAGACAGGCATCCGCCCGCCGCCGCAGCGGATCGCCGTCTCCCAACGGGTCGGCAGCAGGCGCACCGGCGTCGTCAGCCCCAACGCCGGCGCCGGCCAAGGCAGCCAGCGCGGCAACAGAGGCGGCGACGGCCTCCACGGCCGCCCCGCTCTCCGCACTCAACTCCGCACTCCACGCTGTCCCGCGATCCATACGCCAAGCAAATCACGAGCCACCGACAATATTGATGCGACCGAAACGGTGCCCGCACGAAGCCGGCACGTTTGTGAACCGCAGCGGTAGGTGGCGGTCTTTTCGCCGCGTTGTGTGGCGCCCCCGGTGCCCGTAGTCCAATCATGCACCGGGTGGTCTGGCGGGGGCAGCAGCAGAATTCGAGGAAAGGACGTCTTTGCGGACCGCCCAACGGCCGATCGCTGCCGCTGCGCCAACTGTGGCCCATGGGATCAGCAGCCAGGGCTGCCGGCCGAGACCCAGGACGCTTCCCAGCAGCCAGAACGCGAGGGTGGGCACCGCGAAAAAAGCTCTGATGTGGATCCATTGTTGCCGGACCGGGCGCAGTAGGTAGGCCAACACACAGGCCAGTGGCGCCGCGAATACCAGGGCAACTCGAAGCCATAAAGAACCACCATGCCCAAAAAGCCCCACACGTGGCCGGCATCGGTTCCGTCCAGCGCGGCGGCTACGCCATAGTGTGCTGCAACCAGGAGCAGCAGAAAGCCAACCCAGAGCGAGGTGGCGATCAGCCAGCCCTTGATGAACGCGTACGCATCCAGGACCACTCGGCATGGACGCCCGCAAACCCCTGACTGTCACCCGCTACCCAGCCACCAAAGACTACGTCGCGAAACGAACAAGCCAAGGACGCACCAAGAAGGAGATCATCCGCAGCCTCAAGCGATACATCACCCGGCAGATCTACCGAACCCTCAACCACCGGTTAGTGCTGGCTAGCAGCACCTGAACCAGTGGGGGTAGTAACCGAAAACTCTCGGTCATTGAGGATGCGCGCCAAGGTGCTCCGCCCGAGCGCGCTCATCCCTGGAACCGTTTCCCGGTAGTACCAGACCAGGCCCATTGCCTGCTGGAACGCCCAGGCGGCTCCACGCCTCCACTCGAGGTCACTAGACGCCAGCTCCCGGCGTAAGAGTGCCCGCCTTTCGTTATCGAGCATGTGCCAGGCTGCGACAAGGTCAAGGGAAGGATCGGCACGAGCAAAACCCCCACCATCCAAGACGCCAAGAAGTCGGTCGCCTCCGACGAGGAGATTGCCGGGAATCAAATCCCCGTGCGTCATCACCGCCGGGCCAGCAGAGGGCAGGCTCCGGAATTCTGACCAGAGCGCACGGAGCCGGTCTACCGGAAGCAGGCCATCGCTCTTAAGAAAACAGACTTCCATCCACTCGTCAGAGTTCTTTAAGTCGCCGCCACGACCGGATCCCGTAAAAGGGCGGCCTCTCGCATCGGCGGCTCGAAGCGAATGAACGAGGGTGGCGAGGTCACGGGTGAACACTTCCGAGTGCGCCAAGCCATCGGGTGTTGCAACGACGCCGGGTAACCACGTTTGCACAGACCACGGCAACGGATAGCCGTGACCAGGACGGCCCAAAGCCACTGGCTCCGGTGTGGGGACGGGACAGCATGTTGCCAATTCACGCATTGCGGCTGCCTCCCGGACGAGCTCAGCGCTTATGTCAGTTGGGTCAGCGGATCGGAGCGGGAAACGTGCCGTGAGATCGGCGCCGATTCTGAATATGGCGTTGACCGTGCCGTCCGTCATGACGCGGCTGATGCGCTCGTGACCCCAACCTGGGAATTGTTCGACTACCAGTCGGCAAGCGAGGTCCTCGTCAATGTGCAACTGGTCGTCGTGCATAGTCATGCAGCTGACGTTAGCCCACTTACTAGTGCGTGGTCAGGACGAGATGGGAGATGCTTTCTCCCACGTCAGGACCTGGAACACTGCTTGACGAATACAGAAGCGTCCAAGCCTACCAATGGGCAAATGCTTCGCCATGGGATCGCAGAACGGCGACTACCACTCCCCCAAGGTGTGGCAGCCGCCGTCGCTGTCATTTGATTGTGGTTACTCCGCCGGGGCGAGTACCTTCAGGTCGAAGCCCTCGTAGCCCGATTCGCGAACTTCGGCGAGCTTGTTCCGGTAGTTGCCGAGGCCGCCGAGGTAGAACATGACCGTCCTCTTCTTGCCGGGGATATTGGCACCGAAGATCCAGGAATCGGCCTTCGGGAAGAGCGTCATGTCGGCGATCTCCTGGCAGGTCTCGGTCCAGGCTTCTTCGGCCTCGGCCGTCGGTTCCACGGAGGCCACCTGGCCGGCTTCTGCGTCCTTGACCAGTTGGGAGATCCACTCGACCTGGGTCTCAATGCTCGGCGGCAGGTTCGTGAAGGGACCGTTCGGTCCGAGGATCATGAACATGTTCGGGAATCCGGCGGTGGTGATGCCGAGGTAGCTTGTGGGGCCTTCCTTCCAGTGGTCCTGGATGGTTTCGCCGCCGCGGCCACGAATGTCCATCCGCGTGTAGTTACCGTCCACGGCGTCGAAGCCGGTGGCGAAGATCAACACATCGAGCTCGTGCTCAACGCCGTCGGACGTCCTGATGCCCTTTGGTGTCAGCTCGAGAATCGGCGTCTCCTTCACGGATACCAGCTCAACGTTGTCCCGGTTGAAGGTGGCGTAGTAGCCGCTGTCGCAGAGGGGGCGCTTGGCGTAAAGGTCGGTCGGGGTGAGCTTGCGGGCCGTCTCCGGGTCCTTGACGATCTCGGCGATCTTGCCCCGGACAAAGGATGCGGCAGCTTCGTTGGCGTCCCGGTCCGTGGCGATGTCGCCGAAAGTGTTGAACATGAAGCGGAATCCGCCGCCTTCTTCCCAGGCCTTCTGGAAGACCGCCTGACGGTCCGTTTCAGACACACTCATGGCCGGAACGGTGCTCTCCTCGAATCCGAAGGCGACGCCGGAGGCCCGGACCTGTTCCCAGATTTTGGGGTAGTCCTTCTTGACGGATGCGACGTACTCCGGCGTGACAGTGGTGTTGCCGACCGGGACGCTGTATTGCGGCGAGCGCTGGAAGACGGTGAGGTGCCCCACCTTGGGCGCGATGGCGGTGATGATCTGCAGGCCGGTGGAACCGGTGCCCATGACGCCGACGCGCTTGCCGGTAAGGTCCACGCCTTCGGGCCAGGCGCCGGAATGGTAGATCTTGCCCTCGAACGAGTCGATGCCCGGGATGTCGGGGATATTGGTGGCCGAGAGCAGACCGAGGCCGTTGACGATGTACTTCGCCGTGATGGTTTCCCCGGCGTCCGTTCCGATGACCCAGCGGTCGGCGGACTCGTCGTAGCGGGCCGAGGTGATCCCGGTGTTGAGCTGGATATCCTTGCGCAGCTCGTACCGGTCAACCACGTGTTCGAGGTAGCTGAGGATTTCGGGCTGCGTCACGTACTTGTGCGTCCAGTTCCATTCCTTCAGCAGTTCGTCGTCGAAGGAGTAGCGGTACACGAAGCTCTCGGTGTCCGACAACGCACCCGGGTAACGGTTCCAGTACCAGGTGCCGCCCACACCCCCGGCGCGGTCGAAGGCGCGGACGTTGAGGCCCAGTTCGTTGCCCAACTTGTGCAGCATGTAGATGCCGCCAAATCCAGCGCCCACGACGACGGCGTCGAATTCGGCGGTGGGGGTGGTGGAGGCAGTCTGCCCCTGTTCTTCAGCCATGATGAAATACTCCTTTGTGCTTCAGGTCTTTGTAGTGAAGTGGCCGGGGCTCAGTACTTGTACCAGCCGGCAATACGGGCGAGTTCGGCGTCGGCAACCTCGGAGTCGCCGGCCAGGAACGGGTACACGTGCTGCTGTCCTTCGCCGATGGAGAGCGTCACGTCGACGCCGGCGGCTTCCGCCAGTGCGTTCAGGCGGGTGGCGTTGTCCAGGAGGGATTCGGACGAGCCCGCGGTGATGTACAGGCGCGGGAACCCGGCGAAATCGGCGTAGAGCGGGTTGGCCAGCGGGTTCTGCGGGCTGACGGACTCGCCCAGCACGCCGGCGATCATGCCCTCGAGCAGGGGCACGGAGATGAGTGCGTCCGATGCGTCGTTGGTGATCAGCGTTTCGCCCTTGTTCTCCATGTCCAGCCAGGGTGAGAAGGCGATGACCTGGCCGGGCAGCGGCTCTCCCTGTTCTTTGAGGGCCAGGGGAATGGCAACCGCAAGGTTGCCACCGGCGGAGTCGCCGATGGTGGTGATGTCCTGCGGGTGGATGCCGCTCTCGACGAGGGCCTTGAAGGCGGCCACGCCGTCTTCGACCTGGGCCGGGTGCGGGTGCTCGGGCGCCCTGCGGTAGTCAAGGACAAAGGTGACGACGCCGATTGCCTTGGCAACGTGGCCGGCAAGCTTGCGGTGGCTTGACGCGGAGCCGACGGCGAAGCCGCCGCCGTGGGTGTAGAGCAGCACCTTTGTGCGGTCGGCACCTTCCGGGAAGGCCCAGATGCCGGGGACACCGCCGACGACGCCTTCCTTGTAGGTGACTGCCTCAGGCTCCCGCGTGGGCTGGTGCCACTCGTCGAAGATGCTGCGGAACAGGCGCATCGTCAGGTTGGGCGTGGTGGCGATGATTCCCGACCAGTCCGCGTACAGGTCGCGGAGGGGGTCGGTCGCCTGAGATGTTTCAGTCACTGCTGCTTCGGTCGAGATAGTCATCTCATACTCCTTCGTATGGAGAGCGCCCCCGCGTTGCCCGGGAACGGATGGATCGGTTGTTGGCTGCGTTTGCCGCTACATATAGCGTGGGTCACATTTCTGCCGGCTCAGTGTTCCACTTTGGAACACTCACGCGGCTCCTGATTGTTGCGCTCAGGACATCAAAGGGGCCGCGATTTAGTATTGGATACCTATCAGAACTGGTGTCATTCTTGAATCAATACAGTCTGCGCAACGATGCGAGGTCACCATGCACGCTTTTGCCGTTTTCCAAGACAGCCCAGAGATCCAGGACATCGAACTGCCGGATCCGCTGCCGACAGGAACCGAGGTCCTCTTGAGGGTCATCCGTTCCGGTGTGTGCCACACGGACACCCATCTTCGTGAAGGTTCGTACGATCTGGGCAGCCGCGGCGCGTTGAAGCTGGTGGACCGGGGCGTCACTTACCCGCTGGTCATGGGGCACGAAGTCGTCGGTGTCGTCGAGAAGGTCGGCGACCGTGTGCACGGGACCAAACCCGGGGACATCCGGCTGGTCTATCCCTGGATCGGCTGCGGCACGTGCCGGGATTGCCTTGCCGGCCGCGACAATGTCTGCGCCAACGGACGCAACCTCGGAGTAGCGGAGCACGGAGGCTACGCCGAGCAGATCCTGGTCGGTGACGAAAAGTACCTGGTGGATATCGAGGGCCTGGACCTCAGCTGGGCGGCGACGCTGGCTTGCTCCGGGCTGACGGCATTCAGCGCAGTGAACAAGGTCCTTCCGCTCGGACCCCACGAACCCGTCGTGGTGATCGGCGCCGGCGGAGTGGGACTCACCGCCATCGCCACCCTGAGCGCGCTCGGGCACCAGGCCATTTGCGCCGTCGACATTTCCGAACGCAACCTGGAGCTCGCGCGGCAGGTTGGCGCAGCCACCACCGTCCAGTCCACAGACGAAGGCCTCAGCGCAAAAATCGTTGCAGCCAGCGGCGGGCCCGTGGCGGCCGTCATTGACTTCGTGAACAACAGCCAAACAGCGCCGGTAGCCTTCGATTCCCTGCGCAAGGGCGGCCGGTTGATCCAGGTCGGGCTCTTCGGCGGCGAACTGACGGTACCCACCGCGCTCATGGCCCTCAAGATGCTCACTATCCAAGGCAGCTTCGTGGGGACCCCGGACGAGCTAAACCAGCTCATCGCCTTGGCCAAGCGGGACGCCATTCCCCACATCCCCATCATCGACGCCGAGCTCTCCGCCGCCTCTGTTGGCGAGAGCCTGGACAAGCTGACGCACGGCGGCGTGCCCGGACGCGTCGTCCTGCGCGCGGCAGACGGAGCCCAGGGCTGACCAGCCATGCAAAACCCCAGGAAGGTGCCCGATGATGCGCTCCGCGCTGCCCGGGAACAGCTCATCCGCCGCGGCCTGCTGAATGGGACCCAACTGACGGAAATCGTCTCCCCGGATATCGAGCACAGCTGGCGCCGCTCTATCGGCGTGGAGGCGTCGGCAGGGCCCGAGGCATTCCTCTTCGTCAACGACTTCGATCCGGACGGAATCCTCATCCGGGCCGCCAAGAGCGTGATGGATCACTGGCTGGAGAGCCTCAACGGCATGGGCATATCCCTGTTCCTCAGTGACCAGTCCGGTCAGATCATCGCCCGCAGGCTCGGGGACAGGACGCACGGCAATCGGTTCGATGAGGCATATGCCGCCGAAGGATTCAGTTTCTCGGAGCGCTCCGTGGGAACGAACGGGCTGGGCACCCCCATCGAAGGACGCCAGGCCGTTTTTGTCCGCGGAGCCGAGCATTTCAACGAGGCACTGGCACCCCTGTCGTGTTCAGGGGCCCCGATTCTGCACCCGGTCACCCGCCGGGTGCTCGGATCCATTTCCTTCGCCTGCGACACCGCTTTGGACAACCCGCTCATGCTGGCCATGGCCCGCGAAGCCGGCGGCCAGATCGAACGCCGACTGCTCGATCTCGGCAGCGCGACGGGACTCGCCCTGGGGATGTCGCAACTGCGTTTGAGCTCCTCCAAGGCCCCGGTCATCATGCTCGACGCCCAGGCTGTCATGACCAACGTCTCCGGACTGGCCGTCATGAGCAGCGAACTGCACACCACCCTGTGGGAACAATTGCGCGGCCTCGTGTGGACCGGCGCCAAGCAAACCATCGAGATTCCCTCCCTGAACGTCGATGCCACGGTCCAGCGAATTGACGATTCCGGCGGGAGCTCGGCCTTCGCCCTGGAGCTTTCCCGCGTTCCGGAGGCCGCAAGCAGTCCGGGCAGGGCCGAGCCTGGGGTGGCCGACGGCGGCTCTTGGGGCGGCGGGGCGGCGTTTGGGCACATCATGCGGAATGCTTTCGATCGCGCAGGTCAGGGGCCCGGGGCGATTGCTGTTTGCGGGCAGGGCGGCTCCGGCAAGCTTCACCACACACTCGCCTGGCTCAATGGGCAGGACTCCGGCCCGAATCCGCTGATCCTCGACGCCTGCCTGCTGCCAGGGGAACAGGATGCCACCTGGTTCTCTGACTGCCGCGAGGCGATCGCGGCAGGCCGGAGCGTCGTCCTGCGGCATCTGGAGGATCTTCCCCGGAGCGAGCTTAACAGGCTGAAGGCGCTGGATGTGGCGGTGCGGCAGCAGCCGGCCGGGCCGTCGGCAGGCGCCACACACGCAGGTACACCGCCGTACAGCGACACGGCCGGCCCCTCTCCAGCCCGGCTCGTCTTGACGATGAATCCGGACGCATGCCCGGACTTCGTATCCGAAGTGGTTTCCCAGATCGCTGCACGCGTGAATGTGCCGAGCCTCTCCGCCACCAAGGAACGCATCCCGGTACTGGCGGCACATTTTCTGGACGCAGCAGCTCCGGCCGACAGATCCACGCTCTCCGCAGCGGCGCTGCAAGGGCTCATGCGCTGGCATTGGCCAGGCAATGTCGCCGAGCTGCGCGCCACCCTCGAATCACTCGGGCGGGCACATCCCGGACGCGTGGTGCAGGCCAATGACCTCCCGGAACATCTCAGAAGCACGGGCAGGCGGAAACTCTCCAAACTGGAATCCCTCGAGCGCGATGCGATCGTGGCCGCACTCGAACAGAGCGGCGGGAACCGTTCGGTCGCCGCGAAATCCTTGGGCATGGGCCGGACCACGCTCTACCGGAAGCTGCGCGCACTGGGGATCGAAACACCCGAGTCCATGGCGACCTGACCCAGTCATCCGGCGCCTGTCATCCGGCGCCGGGCAGGATCCTCTCAGCCAACTCCAGGACCGCCCGCAAGGCGGGGCTGGAGTTGTCCCGCCGCCAGGCCATGCGCAGCTCGACCGGAAGGGTCTCGTCCACCAGCTGCACAAAACGCACATGGGGATCCGTGACCGACTCGGCCACCGAGGACAGCGTGAGGGTACAGCCCACCTCCGCCGCCACCAGCGAGAGAGCCGTCCAGGAATCCGGGACAATCTGGACGACGTCGAGCTCGAACCCGGCGGCGTGCGTGAGCCGGCGGAGCCGGTCGTTCAATACGGCCCCTGCATGCGGCGGCAGCGAAACAAAAACGTCGCCCTGGAAGTCTGCCATCCGGGCCTCGGCGGCATCGGCCAGACGGTGGCTTGCCGGTACGGCCACGACGAGGTCCTCCGCCGCAAGCAGCCGCGTTTCGATACCGGCGGCAATGTAGTCCCAGCGACCGAGGGCGATGTCCATGTCCCCGCTGAGGACACGGTCCATGGCAGGTTGCGCAAAATTCTGGCTGAAGAGTTCGATCTGGATACCCGGGTGGTCGCGCCGGACCTCCCGGGCGAGCCGGCCCACCAGGGTATGGGTGGAAGCGCCCGCGTAGGCCACCCGAACGCGCCCGACTTCGCCCTTGTCCGCGGCGCGGACCGCGATGCTCGCCCGGCGCGTGGCATCGATGATCTCCGTCGCCGGCCCGATGAACGCCTCTCCGGCGCCTGTCAGCTTGACGCTGCGGGTGCTTCGGTCGAACAGCCGGGTTCCCAGCTCACGTTCCAGCTGCTGGATACTGCGGCTGACCGGAGGCTGCGCCATGTGAAGTTTTTCTGCCGCGCGGCCGAAGTGCAGCTCTTCTGCCACCGCCAGGAAGGCTCGGATCTGTTGGATCTCCATGCATGTGATTATTACACCTGACGCAACAAAAGGGCCATCAATAAGTATTGGACGGATAGCAATGTCCTCCGTCATGGTGGAGGGAGAGAACACTATTCGAGGAGCCCATCGATGGACAGCCAACACTCCGCCACCCCTGAGACGTCGGCATTCGGCCGCAGTCCGGATGGCCCGCTCAGCGGCATCGTCATCGCAGATTTCGGCAGGGTGCTGGCCGGACCATACTGCACCATGCTGCTGGCCGATCTCGGGGCGACCGTCATCAAGATTGAGAGCCCGGCCGGCGACGAGACCCGGGCATGGCGCCCGCCCACCCGCGGGGATGACTCGACGTATTTCCTCTCGATCAACCGCAACAAGACCTCGATCAAGCTCGATCTGCGCGATCCGGACGACCGCCGGACGGCCCAGCGCATCGCGGAACGGGCCGACGTCGTCGTCGAAAACTTCAAACCGGGTGACCTGGTGCGCTACGGACTGGACTACGACACCGTCGCGGCCACGAACAAGGACGTTGTCTACGCCTCGATCACGGGTTTCGGGACCGCCGGCGGCGCCCAGCTGCCCGGCTATGACCTGCTGATCCAGGCCCTGTCCGGACTGATGGACATCACCGGAGCGCCGGACACCGGGCCGTTCCGTTCCGGGGTTGCTGTATTCGACGTCATCACCGGCCTTCATGCCTGCATCGGCATCCTCGCAGCCCTCCGGCACCGGGACCGGATCGGGGAAGGCCAGCTGGTGGAAATGAACCTGATGTCCTCCGCGCTCTCCGGCATGGTGAACCAGACGGCGGCCGTCGTGCTGGGCGGGACCGTTCCGGCCAGGCTGGGCAACGAGCACCCCAGCATCTACCCCTACGAGCCATTCGAGACCGGCGAGGGGCAGCTTGTCATTGCGATCGGCAACGACTCCCAGTACCGCACCCTCTGCGCCACCATCGGCCGGCCGGAGCTGGCCACGGATCCGCGCTTCGAGAAGGCGCCGCTGCGCAGCGCCAACCGCACGGAACTGCGGCCGCTCCTGCTGGAGCGCCTCTCGACCCGGACCGCCTCCGAATGGTTCGACATCCTCACCGAAGCCAAACTCCCGTGCGCGCCGATCCAGGACCTGAGGGCCGGGATCGACTTCGCGGAACGGATCGGCTTGGAACCCGTCGTGACCGTGGGGCACGGCGGGAACACGCAGCCCGGCGTGCGCAACCCCATCCGGCTCTCCAGGACCCCGGTGAGCTACGACCTCACCCCGCCCGGTCTGGACAGCGGCGCTGAGCTCGTGCGCGCGTGGCTCGGCGAGGATACAGCAGTTTCGGCCGGCAGCCTTGCCGGTACTCCCACACGATCCCCCGAGGAGCACTGATGACCACCACAACGGACATGTCCGTCAATTCCGACTTCTATGGACTGGACGACTACCTCAACGACGCCGACCGTGCCTTGATCGCCCGGGTGCGTTCCTTCGTCGAGCAGGACGTCACTCCCATCATCAACGAATACTGGGAGAAGGCGGACTTCCCCTATCAGCTGGTACCAAAGTTCGCTGAACTGGGCATCATCGGCACCGCGATCAAAGGCTACGGCTGCCCTGGCCTGACCCGGCTGCAGACCGGACTCGTCGCCATGGAACTCTCCCGCGGTGACGGCAGCATCAACACCTTCAACGCGGTCCACTCCGGACTGGCGATGGGCAGCATCAACCTCCTCGGCAGCGACGAGCAGAAGCAGCGCTGGCTGCCGCCGATGGCCAGACTGGAAAAGCTGGGCGCCTTCGCGTTGACCGAACCGGCGCACGGCTCAGACTCTGTGGCACTGGAGACTTCCGCGCGGCTGGACGGTGACCACTACGTCATCAACGGATCCAAGCGCTGGATCGGGCTGGGCCATGTGGCGGACCTCGTCATCATCTGGGCCCGGGACACCGCGGACCAAAAGGTGAAGGCGTTCGTACTGGAGAAGAACGACGACGGCACCTACCCCGCCGGGTACCACGCCGAGGCCATCACGGGAAAGATGGCAAAGCGGGCCATCCAGCAGGCACAGATCGAGATCGAGGGCCTGCGGATCCCCGCTGAAAACCTGCTGGCAAAATCGACGTCCTTCCGCGACGTCGGAGCGGTGCTCAACACAACCCGCAGCACCGTGGCCTGGGAGTCCCTTGGCCACGCCACCGCCGCCTACGAGATGGCGGTCAAGTACGCCCGGGAACGCGTCCAGTTCGGCCACCCAATTGCCAGCTACCAGCTGGTGCAGAACAAGCTCGCCAACATGCTCGCGGACCTGACGGCCATGCAGCTGATCTGCTTCCGCACGGCGGCGCTTCAGGACGAGGGCCGGCTCAGCAACGAGCAGGCCTCCCTGGCCAAGATGTTCACCGGGGACAAGGCACGAACGCTCTGCCGGGATGCCCGGGACATGTTCGGCGGCAACGGCATCCTGCTGGAACACCATGTAGCCCGCCACCTCACCGACATGGAAGTCGTCCACACCTACGAAGGCACCGACTCCATCCAGTCCCTGATCCTGGGACGGGAAATCACAGGTCTCTCAGCCTTCTCCTGAGCGGTTCCGATTCCCAAAAGACACTGCATTCCTCAAGACAAAGCACGGCCATCCGCACTGGATGGCCGTGCTTTCGCATTGCGGACTCTCAGCGCCACTCACCCTGCTCCCTGCCTCGGTCATGGCCGCTCCCCCACCGGCGCAGCTTCCGTCGACTGTTCCACATCGAAACACCTGTGACGCAGCGCACACCCCTACGGTGGAAGCAGGCACACGGACGCAACGCCGCCAGGCGCTGCGCACTAATTCACAGTCCTGTTTCAAAGGAGAAACAAATGACACACCCAATGACTTCGCGGCCCGCGATGACACCGCGGCGGGCGGCCACAGCTGCGCTGCTCGGCAGCGCCCTGGAGTACTACGACTTTTTCGTGTACGGCGCCGCGGCCGCCCTCGTTTTCAACGTGCTGTTCTTTCCCTCCGGCGATCCCACCGTTGCGCTGATCGCATCGTTCGCCACCTTCGCAGTGGGCTACGTGGCACGGCCCGTCGGTGCGGTGGTGATGGGACACTTCGGCGATCGAATCGGCCGCAAACGCGTCATGCTGGCCACGGTCGTCATGATGGGCATCGCTTCCTTCGCCATCGGCTGTCTTCCGACGTACGACCAGGTGGGCCTGTTGGCCCCGGCACTGCTGGTGGTCCTGCGCGTCGTGCAAGGCTTCTCCGCGGGGGCCGAGTCGGCGGGAGCCTCGACATTGACCGTCGAGCACTCCCCCGTCGGGCGCCGTGGATTCTTCACCAGTTTCGTTATGGTCGGCTACGCAGTCGGCTGCTCGCTGGCCACCATCGTGTTCCTGCCGGTGGCGCTCCTGCCCGCCGGGGAACTCTACAGCTGGGGCTGGAGGATTCCCTTCTGGCTCAGCGCCGTCGTCGTCGTCATTACTTACTACGTGCGGAGCCACCTCGACGAAACGCCGGTGTTCGCCGAGGCGAAGGAAGAAAGCGCAGTTCGCAGGCTGCCGCTGAACGACGTGTTCAAGTACCACTGGCGGAAGGTCATCCGCGTCGCCGGGGCATCACTGATGGCAGCGATGCAGACCCTGTTCGCCGTGTTCAGCCTTTCGTACGCAACCTCAGTCGGGGTGGACCGGAGCGCGATGCTCGCGGTCATCTCCGGCGCAATTGCGCTGTCGATTGTCGGCATCCCGGCGGCCGGCTACCTCTCCGACGTCATCGGCCGCAAGAAGACGATGCTGATCGCCTCTGCCGGCTGTTCGCTTACGATCTTCGGATACCTTTGGGCGATCGCGACGACGGATATCGTGCTGATCGCGATTTTCGCGTTCCTCAACATGACGCTGTTCTTCAGCTGCTACAACGGCGTGTGGACATCGTTCTTCGCCGAGCAATTCCCGGCACCCGTCCGGTTCACCGGCATGGCCGTCAGCAACCAGCTCGGCAATCTCCTTGCCGGATTCGCCCCAATGGTCGCGGCGATTCTCCTCAAGCCGGGCCCGTCGGGCTGGCTTCCGGTGGCAATCTTTGGCGCGGTTGCCGCAGGCATTGCCGCGGTCGCGGTGATCGGGCTGCGCGAGACGTCCAAGACTCCGACGGAACTGCTCGGTGGCCCCCGGGCGGCGGACCAAGTGCGTCAACTGGACACCGTCACGACCGCCTGATCCGGCTCCCAGGTGAGCCAGCCCCGGCTGGCCCACCTGGGCTCACTCGTTTCCGGGATCGGCGCCCAGCAGGGCACGTGCCTGGAGGATCGCTTGTTCGACGTCGTCGTTGAGGTCTCCGGTGGGGAGTGAGCCGAGTTCACCGCGGAGCAGGCCGACGTCCTTGAGGAGCAGGTCGTACTGGACGTCGACGAGGTTGTCGCTCATCCAGCTCTGCCCAGTGGAGACGCCGATGACCTCGACGAGGTCCCCGGCGGGTACTCCGTGTTCGGCTGCGAGGTTGAGCATCCGAGCTGTGGCGGCCAGGTTGTAGGTAGCCAGGGCGTTGTTGAGGAGTTTCACCAAGGCCGGCTGGCCATAGGACTGCATCCGGAAGACGCGGCCGGAGATGTCAGCGAGCAGCCTGCCCTCGGCATCGGTGGGGGCGGGGCCGGCGAGGAAGATGGTCATCGAACCGTGGCGTGCACCCTGGGGGCCGCCTGAGACCGGGGCCTCGAACGCGCGCCAGGACTCCGGAGCCGACGCAAAAATCCTCCTGGCATCCGCGGGTGCGAGCGTGGTGTGGACGAAGACGGTCAGCGGCCGTTCGGTGTGGTCTTTGAGGGCCTCGAACACGGAGGAGACCTGGTCGGCCAACCGCACCGCAATGTGGACGCTGTCGACCGACGACCAGTCAACCGCGGCGAGGTCGTTGCCGGCAGGTGATTTGTTCTCGTCCGACCACTCGCGGATGCGGTCCTGGTTGAAGTCGTAGCCATAAACCGCTTGTCCCAGCTCGGCGAGGTGTGCGCCGATGTTTCCGCCGATGGGTCCGAGTCCTATTACCAAATGCATGAGCGTTCCTTGAGTGTGAGGGAGGAGATTGTGGAGGGCGAGGGGCGGAGGAGCATCTCAGTCCGTGGGTGAATCCGGGGTCAGACCGCGCTCTGCCATGACCTCCTTGACGAGGGTCAGTGCGTTGAGTACGCGCGGGAACCCGATGTAGGGGATGCAGTGGATCAGGGCGCCGACGATCTTCTCTTTGGTCAGGCCCACGTTGAAACCTGTGTTGATGTGCAACTTCAATTGGGGCTCGGTGCCCAGGGCAACCAGCGTGGAGATGGTCACCATTGTCTGCTCCTGCTGGGTCAGGGCAGTCCGGGAGTAGATGTCCCCGAAGGCGAAGGAGACGATGTAGTCGGACAGGTCCTCGTCCAGGCTCTTGTAGGACTCGACGAGCTTGACGTGATCGAAGGTGTTGGCGTGTTCCGTGGAGACGAGTTCCATCATGCGGTCGAGTCCGCGCTGGTAACGATCTGTGGCCATGTCGGCGCTCCTAAAAGTGCGTAGGGTGGTTGTGGGTTTGTCGGGTGGGGGTTGCTTCAGCCACCCTCGAAACGCTACGTTGCGTAGCGTTATTAATATTAGCGCTTCTGGCGCGGAACGGGAAGGGGCGTGGATGTGGCTAACCCCACAGTGACGGGCGAGGACGGGACGGCCGCGGCCGCTCAACCCGCGGACACGGGTCGGCGCGCGCGGACGGAGAAGTTGATTCTTGCCGCCACGAGGGAAATGCTCGCGGAGTCTGGAGTCAACGGCCTGACTGTCGAGGGCGTGGCGAACCGTTCCGGCGTGGCCAAGACGACCATCTACCGCCGGTATCGGTCGAAGACCGACCTCGCACTGGCCGTCCTGCTGGACTCGGTCGAATACCTGGGGACGACGCCGGATGTCGGGGATACGTACGCCGAACTGGCGGCAGTGGTTGACCGCACCATCGAGCTCCTTAGCTCCACCCTGATAGGCCGCATCATGCAGGGCCTCGTATCGGAGGTCGCTGCGGACCCGGAACTTGCGCGTGCCTACCGGGAGCGGGTGGTGAACCGCCGGGTGGCAGATGTACGCCTCCTGGTGGAGCGGGGCATCTCCCGAGGAGACCTGAGCCCGGACGTCGACGCCGAGATGCTCACCGACCTCCTGCTGGGGCCGATCTACTACCGGTTCTTCCTGAGTGGCTCGCCGCTGGACGAGGGCTTCGGGGTCCGGCTGGTCAGCACGCTGTTTTCGCGCCGACCCGCCCACGGGGGCACGCCGTAGAAGCGATGACGGCGCGGGGCCCCCGTGCCGACGTCGGTCCCCGGACTGTTATTCGAAGACGACGGTCCAGCGTGCCTTACATGGGCGCGGGCATGTATAGCCCGGGCAGCAGCTCCGGGTGTGCCGGGACGAAGAGCGCGAAAACGATCAGCGAGACACCAGTTATCCGGCTGAAGGCGGGCCCGAATTTCCATGTCTTCTCCAGGAAGATAACTACCGTGAGCACGGCCATCCACGCCAGGTTCATCACGCCCATGGCAATCAGCACCACCATGAGCCCCCAACAGCAGCCGACGCAGTACACGCCGTGGTACATGCCGACGCGGACGTCCCGCAAGCGGCCCTTGTACCCGGACACGTGCAACAGGAAGGCTATGGGCGACCGGCAGTGCCTGAGGCAAAAGTCCTTCAGCGGGGTGAGCTGGTAGGCGCCGGCCGCCACCAGCACGGCACCTCCCACCCAGGGCGCGATATCCGGCGCGTCCTCAGCCAGCAGTCCGGCGAGCGCCGCGGCCGCGTAGGCCACGACGCCGAATCCGATCCATGTCAGAAGGTAGCCGCCTACCAGGGCCGTTGTCCGGATGGCCCTGACCCGGCGGCTGCGCACGGCGCGGATGGATCTGAGATACGTCGAAGTCAGGGGCGCCAGCGCCGGCAACATCATGGCTGCCATCATCAGCGTCCACACCGCCAGGAAACCCCAGAGCCTCAATCCCATCGTTCCCGGGCCCGTGGACATGTCGGAAAGGCCTAGGAACGTCAGGTACCAGGCCAGCGCGGCGCACCCGATCAGCGCCAATTCTCCGGCATGGTGGCCAGCTGTCAGGCGGCTCCTGCCCGGCACCTAAGCGGACCAGGCGAAGGGGGCCGAGAAGGAGTTCTTCCCGGCGTTATCCCAGGTCATCCCGAACACGTCGACGCGGGCGGTGCTGGATGTGCCGGCTGCCAGAGTGTCGGCCGGGAATCCGACCCCGCTAATTTTCACTCCTCGCCCTGTGGAATCAAATGGATTCATGAAGTCCTCGACCACCATCTCGACTGCACTGCCAATAAGCACCTGGTGGACACGCCCGTCGTCGGCGTAGGCCATCTCCAGGGACTCCATGCCCGCCATTTCACCGATCAAGGGTGCGAGGCCCTCCATCGGTCCGCCGAGCTGGCCGCCGAAGACTGCACCGAGCGCTTCGGCCTGCTCGGCGGAGGCGGCGGCGTCCATCAGGAGACCGACCTTCCAGCCCCCCTCACTCATCAGGGCCGGGGTATCGGCGAGGACGCAGACTGTCAGACCGCCGACGTCGACACCGTTGACTTCGCCGGTTTCCACGTGGAAGGCCAAGGCCACGTTGCAGCGGTCATTGTCCGCCGGTGCCGTCTGTCCTGTCGCCGTACACGGGCAGACCATGTCGCAATTGCAATTCTCAAAGTATGTACCCTCGACATGCCACGGCATTTAGGGCTCCTTTCGAAGAGGCCCCCCAAAACAAATCCTCCTCGCGGCCCTGAGCAGTGTCAACGTCCTGCGGACACCCCTGCAAAAGGCCATTCTGGGCGGCCCTGCGCTTCGAATGGAGGGGTGGGGATCATGCGGCCGGGATGGGCGCCAGGGCGACTTTTCCGTTTGCAGGAGCGGTGTAACACCGCTGCTAGCTGGCCGGCGTCACGACGTCCTCCAGCATTGACCTGTCGAAGAATCGGACCTCACCCGTTGCCTGGAAAAACACCGGCACGACCGAGGTGCTCGGGTCCTTCGAGGTTTCGTAGATCTCAGGCGCGCCCCCGTGTTTGCGCGCGATAGTTCCAACCAGGTCAGTGCCGCGAACCCGGACAGTTCGATATTTGTAGCTCATGTGGACCCCTTCGTCTGCCGACCCCTTCGTCTGCCAAGGCAAACCCTACTCCTGAAAAAGTGTCAGCCACGCCGTTGCTTGCGTGCCAGAATCCTCATATGACCAAGGAACGAAGTGAACTGAAGAGCACCGGATACGAGATCTTCATCGGTATCCTTTCGATCCTGTCGATTATCAATCTCGTGCTCTTGTATGTCGTGCAGGACCAGTACCTCGACACGGTGCTCACCGTGATGAACGCCATTTTCAGTGTGATCTTCCTTGCGGACTTCCTCTACCGGATCCTCACCGCGCCATCGGCCGGCGCCTATTTCTTCAAGCACTTTGGCTGGGCCGACCTGTTGGCCAGCGTGCCTGTCGCGCAATTCAAGATCCTGCGCATCTTCCGGCTGATCCGGGTGTACCGCCTGCTCCGCGACGTCGGCGTCCGCACGATCAGCCGCGCGCTGATCAAGGACCGGGCCGGCAGCTCCCTGTACATCCTGCTGCTCATGGGCATTCTCGTGCTCGAATTCGGCAGCCTCGCCATGCTCCGCGTCGAGCAGTACGCCCCGGGGGCCAACATCACGACCGCCTCCGACGCCATCTGGTACACCATCGTCACGATCTCGACAGTCGGATATGGTGACCAGTATCCGGTCACCGAACCGGGCCGTCTGATCGGGGCAGGCATCATTGTCCTCGGTGTCGGCATCTTCGGCACATTCACCGGCTACCTGGCCAACTTCTTTCTGTCTCCCAAGAATCCCGCACCGCCGGTCGATGCCGCCGGGACGGGACCCGCGACGGTCGAAGGACTCCGTCAGCGCCTCGAAGAGTCCGAAGCCAAGCTCACCGAGATCAAAAAGCTGCTTGCCGGGCCAACCGGGTGAACGTTCGTCCCATAGCTGCCGCCATCTGACCCGGCGCCTCTATTGAAGGAGCGCTCATGGCGACGGGGGCGTGAACTGGCTGGCGGTAAACTCCGCTCCCTGGGGGTCCCGGATCAGTGCCGTGCGCGTCCACTCGGTCTCGCTTTGGCTAACGACTTGGGCGCCGAGTCGCTTCGCATCAACCACTGTCCGGTCCCGGTCAGCAACGGTGAACGAGACGTGCCAGTGCGGCAGTTCGTCGGGGGCCGTGGTCGCGATCCAGGCGATCGCATCCTCGAAGCCAGGTGGAGGGCCCAGCGCTGACTGCCTTTCCCTGATGCCCGGATCGATTGTCGCCTCAAGGTGATCACCGTAACCGGGCCTGCGGATCATCATCGCGAAGCCGAGGTCGTCGACTTTCCAGCCAAACACGTCCTCATAAAACTTGATGGCCGCGCCGGGGTTAGGCGTGTGGAGATCGCTGAAATTCCAGGACCCCGGCTGATTGGCCACCTGTGCCCCCAAGCGTCGCTTGGCTTGCCAGATGCGGATCGCGGCGCCCCCTGGATCGGTCAGCGCCGCACTGCGGCCGCCTTCTCCAGCGTCTGCGGCTGCCGACCGTACCGTAGCGCCGGCAGCGACCAAGCGCTGCACTGCGGTATCCGCGTCCTCGACGGATACGTAGGTATTCCATGTCGCGGCACCCCGGGTGTCCGCCATCCCGGCGACGTCCTGGCCATCGAGCGTGGCAATCAAGTATCGGCCTGGCGCGCCCGCCGGCACGGCGTCCTCGAACGTCCAGCCAAAGAGGCCGGCATAGAACTCGGCGGCCGCCTCGACGTCGGGCTGCTCGGTGTCGATCCAACACGGTACGCCCTCAGGGTAGGTTCGCTGGGTCATGTCTCGCTCCCGCAGTCCCTTTCGTAGTACCGCCTGGCGTGATCAGTCCTCGGCCGGGGCATCGGCTTCAGCCTCAAGCTCGGCTTCGAGCTCGGCTTCGGCCACTGCGATGACAAAGCCGAGCGCAATGGCGAGGTTTGCTGCCTGCCGCCACGATCCGGGGAGTGCCGAGAATGGGCGCAACTGCGATGACGGTGCCCTGGACATCATCTGCCGTGACGCCGACGTCGACCACCGTACCGGCGTTGAGCAGGTAGGAGGCGGGTGGAGCGTCGACGGAGACGAGGGCCGCGATACGGGCCAGCATCAACTCGCGGGGAACAAGGGTGGAGCGTTCGAGCGACACGGCGGTGATGTCGGCGAGGGCGTCGACGACGGGGGTTTCTTCTTCGGCCATGATCATGTCTCCATCTGGATTCGGTGTTGGGTGCCGAGCCGACGGCACGGGCGAGGGGCCCGGCCCGTCTGCAAAGTAGCCCTGTACGTCCCAGGGAGACATCACCCCCGCGGGATGAACCGATCGCCGGCCATCGGACTCCGTAACAGACGGGCCTCGAGCGTGCGAAAGGATCACTTCTCGGTAGCCGCCAAGTAGTGAGGTCGCCTTTGACGCACAATTGCTGACCCGCCCAAAAGGGTTTGAGCCCGATGTATCCGTAGGCCTCAATGCCGAGCGATATACCCCGTTACGGTGTCGGCTGGAAGAAGGTCTGGATGAAACGTAGGAGTCGGTGAGTCCGTCATATGTGGGGCCGAAATCGGCCATGGGGCGTGGCTGACCCACGGGCAGCGCATCAAGTAGATCGTTCGTTGCGGATGAGCCGGATGTCAAGAAGCGGCTGCCATGCTTGTCCCATGGATGACCAGGTTGGTGCCGCGCAGCCGCAACCCCGGCCGTCTGCCTATCGGACCGGGCGGATGGAAGCATTCAGCGACGGCGTGTTCGCCATCGCGATAACGCTCCTCATTTTGGAGATTTCGGTCCCTGCCGGCTCCCACGAGAACCTCGTCGGCGCGCTGGTTGATCTGTGGCCGTCGTACTTAGCCTACTTGGTCAGCTTCTCGACGATTGGGGCGGTCTGGTTTGCCCACACGGTTATCACCGAATACCTCGACCATGCCGACTCGGTGTTCGTGCGGCTGAACCTGTTACTGCTGCTGGTGGTGTCGTTCCTGCCGTTTCCGACGAAGTTGCTGGCCGAATTCATCCACGAAGCCGGGCCCGAGCGGATCGCGGCGACCGTCTACGGCATCAACCTGCTCCTGTCGATGATCATGATTTCGGTGACCTGGCGATACGCGGTGCGCGCGCGTCTCGTGCGCCCGGATCTGGCTGATGAGGATGTGAAGACCCTCACCAAACGGCTAACGCCCACGCTCGGCGTGTACGTCGCCATGATCCTGATTGGGCTGGTCCAGCCAGTCATCGCCGTCTTCGGCTATCTGGCACTCGCCCTGTTTATCCTCCTGCCGTTCAGCGCCATCCGGCGCCGTTCCCGTTCCGCTTGACCGGCGGGTAGGCAGAATCGGGGGCTTTGCATTCAAGATTCCTGTCGATGCGCTGCGGCCGCCACGGCGGGCTGAGCATCGGTTCATCCCATGGGGGTGATGTCGTCCTCCGCTTTCGAGGGTTACGTTGATGTCGAGTCGCAGCGACCGGCCCCGGTCGCGCCACTCGCCATACAATCACCGCAACCAGATGGAGACATGGCCATGGCCGAAGAAGAAACCCCGATCCTGGACGCCCTCGCCGACCTCACCGCCGTATCGGTTGAACGCTCGACGCTTGATCCTCGCGAGTTGATGCTGGCCCGGATCGCTGCCCTCGCCGCCGTCGACGCCCCGGCCGCGTCCTACTTTTTCAATGCCAGTACCGCGATGGATGTCGGCATCACCAGTGAGGACATCCAGGGCATCCTGATCGCTGTTGCCCCAATCGTCGGCACCCCCCGGATCGTGGCGGCAACCGGCAACCTAGCCAGCGCCCTGGGCTTCGCCCTCGAATTGACCGAGGCTATGGCCGAGGCAGAAGCGGAAGCCGAGGGCTAATCCCGTCCAGACCACGGCGCCGTGGCGCGCGGGCTCGTGGGAGGGGAACCTACACGGGCGGCATATCGCCTTCGGGCTACGCCGGAATGATCCTCGTCCCGGTCTGTGCAGACGACGTCGTGGGGTCCGGTGCTGACGTTCTCCCCTCCGGTCCACGCATTCCGGCTCAATGTGGCAGGGGACGCGTAGATCTGCCCCGGGTGGTTATGACCGGTTTGGATCTCACTGATAGGCGGTTATTTTTGGCCCCACCTCGTGACTCGCCGGCACCCTGGTGGATGGAGCCGAGAGTGGAGTTGTTCGCGCGGATCCGAAGCGATGCCCGGGCATGTCGGTTCGTGGCCTTGCGGCCCTCCGCAGGGTTCACTGGAGTCGTGTCGGCCGATCAGGACGAAGCGGCTTCGATGAACTTCTCGTCACCCACCTTCACGGCCTTGACACCGGACGCTGTCTCCGGACGGTGTGGGGCAGGACCGACCCGTCAAAGGCAAGCGGCCTTTCGCACCCGGACCGGGGCGCTGGCCAAACCGGTAGCGAAGGTCCAACTCTTGCCCCGGCAGGCACACACGGGCAGTGCCAAAAGTCATTGGTTCGGCGAAGAACCCTGGCAGGCAGCCGGGCCGGGGAGGCCCAGCTAGGTTGGCTCGGTGAGCAGCTTTCTGATCTCGGTGAGCTTGGCTTCGGACTCTTCGAGGCGCAGGCGGAGTGCTTCGACCGTCGCGCTGGTGTTGGCCGCATCGACGGGCGGTGCGGGTTCCTTTTTCCGGGGAGCCAGGAAGAAGTTGGCCAGGTAGCCGGTGAAGGTGCCGAAGATGCCGACACCGACGACGATGATGCCCGTACCGAGAATACGGCCGGCACCGGTGACCGGATACTGGTCACCGTATCCCACTGTCGAGATCGTGACGATCGTGTACCAGATGGCGTCCGAGGCCGTCGTGATATTGGCCCCCGGCGCATACTGCTCGATGCGGAGCATCGTGAGGCTTCCGAATTCCAGTACGAAAATGCCCATGAGCAGCAGGATGTACAGGGAGCTGCCGGCCCGGTCTTTGCTTAGTGCGCGGCCGATTGTCCGGATGCCGACGTCGCGGAGCAGGCGGTACACCCGGATCAGCCGGAAGATGCGCAGGAACTTGAGTTGCGCGAAGGGCATGCTGGCCAGCAGGTCGGCCCAGCCGAAGTGCCTGAAGAAATAGGCGCCCGCCGATGGCGCGGTGAGGATCCGGTAGAGGAAGTCGGCGAGGAAGATCACGCTGAAAAGGGCGTTCATCACCTCGAGCACGGTGTCGAGCGACTGCTCCCGCGCGGCATACACGAGCACGAGATTGACGATCGACAGGAGCGAAAGGATTCCGATGAAGATCTCATATCCGATGCTCTTCAGTTCACTGCGTTCCCTGGTCATGTGAGGATTCTGGCACGAAAGCACTCAAGTACCCGACACTTTTTGCCCTTCTCTGACCGGACCGCAGTGCCGCTGTTCAACAGCCTGGCGCGCAAGTACCCGGCCTGGGGCCTCGCCGGGATCGAGGCAGGCGCATGGTCTAAATGTCGTTAGCCGCTCCCCGACGGCGACGACCGCTGCATGCACGCCGCCACGAAAATTCCCCTGCATTAAGTAGTCTTACTATGCAAGCTTCCAGCAGAGTCGAGGAGGTTAAAGTGGCCGGACATTTGGAGTTGGAGCACTCGCTGCAGAGTGGTGGCGGCGTTCTGATCGTGGACGCTGAGAAGTCTTTGACAGGTACTTCGGACGCCGGTCTGGAAAGATCCGTTATGGGCCGAGCCGTTGCCTGGTCAGGCACATGCGGCCGCCCTCAACCAAAGGTGGGGTAGCAATGGTGCCAGGTTCAAAATCCGAAAAGAAACGCGGGGTCCTTTTCGACGTCGACGGGACCTTGATTGACTCCAGCTATTTCCATGCCCTTGCCTGGTGGCAGGCGTTCCGGCGGGAGGGGCTGGACATCCAGATCTCGGCTATCCACCGCTGCGTCGGCATGGGCGGCGACAAGCTCATCGAACACTTGGTCCCCGGGTGCACCACGGACATGCAGGAAGACCTCAAATCCGCGCACGGCGCCGTGTTCTCCACGTTTTGGCCTTCCCTGCGCCCCTTCGACTCTGCCCGGGACCTCCTGGCCGCATGCTCCGGCGCCGGGCTGGCCGTGGGTTTGGCATCATCAGCGCAGGAGCGCGACCTGGACGTCGCCCGGCGCCTCCTGGACGCCGGCACGTCCATCGATGCGTGGACCAGTTCCAACGACGCCGACGAGAGCAAGCCCGCTCCCGACATTCTGCTGGCGTGCCTGGACAAGCTTGAGCTCAGCCCGGCGGACGTCGTGTTTGTCGGCGACGCCGTCTGGGACGTGTTGGCCGCAGCGGCAATCGGAGTTCCCGCCATTGCCCTGACCTGTGGCGGAATCAGCGAAGCCGAGCTGCGGGAGGCCGGTGCCGCCGAGGTTTACGACAATCCGCGGCACCTGTTGGAGAACCTTGGAAGCAGCGCGATTGGAAAGCTGAGCGCCTGAAGCCTTCCGCCCAGGCGGCTTCCAAAGCCTGAACGGCCGCCCAAGCAGCACGGTCTGGAATTCTCAGTCCGTGCTGCCCGGCGGGTGTCCGGCCTGTCTTACTTGGACGCCGCGGCTGTCAGTTCGCCCCGGCCCCGACGCCTGCCTCGACGGCCGGGCCGCCTGTGGCGCCCGCAAGGCGCAGCCAGGTGTCCACCACGGTGTCGGGGTTCAAGGAGACCGAATCGATGCCTTCCTCGACCAGCCACTCGGCGAAGTCCGCGTGGTCGCTCGGACCCTGGCCGCAGATGCCGACATATTTGCCGCGCGCCTTGCAGGCCGCGATGGCCATGCTCAGGAGCTTTTTGACGGCCGGATCGCGTTCATCGAAGCCGCCGGAGACAATCGCGGAGTCCCGGTCCAGGCCCAGGGCCAGCTGGGTCATGTCGTTGGAGCCGATGGAGAACCCGTCAAAGTAGTCCAGGAACTCATCGGCAAGCAGCGCGTTGGATGGGATCTCGCACATCATGATCACCTCGAGGCCGTTCTCGCCGCGGGTGAGGCCGTTCTCCCCCAGCAGTTCGATAACGCCGCGGGCCTCGTCCAGGGTCCGTACGAACGGGATCATCAGCTTGACGTTGGTCAGGCCCATCTCGTTGCGGACAAAGGACAGGGCCTCACACTCGAGGTCGAAGCAGTCCCGGAAGGACGGCTCGAGGTAGCGTGAGGCGCCGCGGAAGCCGATCATCGGGTTCTCTTCGTGCGGCTCGTAGGCGGGCCCGCCGATCAGGTTGGCGTACTCGTTGGACTTGAAGTCGGACATGCGCACAATCACGGGTTCCGGCGCGAACGCCGCCGCGATGGTGGACACGCCCTCGGCCAGGCGCTTGATGTAGTAGTCGCGCGGGCTCTCGTACGCGGCGATGCGCTCACGGATTTCCGTGGCGACGTCCGCCGGCTGCTCGTCGAGGTTCAGCAGTGCCTTGGGGTGGATGCCGATCTGGCGGTTGATGATGAATTCGAGCCGGGCCAGGCCCACTCCGTGGTTGGGCAGTTGCGCGAACGTGAAAGCCTGCTCCGGGGTGCCGACGTTCATCATGACCTTGACGGGGGCCTGGGGCAGTTGGGTGATCTCGGTTTCCTCGACGCTGAAGTCCAGGAGCCCTTCGTAGATCACGCCGGTTTCACCGTCGGCGCAGGACACGGTCACGTCGAGGCCGTCGGAGAGGGCATCGGTGGCGTCCCCGGTGCCGACGACGGCGGGAATCCCCAGTTCCCGGGCAATGATGGCCGCGTGGCACGTGCGCCCGCCGCGGTTGGTCACGATGGCGGAGGCACGCTTCATGATCGGTTCCCAGTCCGGGTCGGTCATGTCGGCGACGAGGACGTCACCGGTTTTGAAGGCGGCCATCTGGTCGATCGCGGTGAGGATGCGGACGCTGCCCGCGCCGATGCGCTGGCCAATGGCGCGGCCCTCGACCAGCACCCGGCCGGTCCCGTTGAGCCGGAACCGGCTCAGGCTGCCGGAGGCGCGGCGGGACTGCACGGTCTCCGGGCGCGCCTGCAGGATGTACAGGCCGCCGTCGATCCCGTCCTTGCCCCATTCGATGTCCATGGGGCGGCCATAGTGGTTCTCGATGGCGACGGCGTGCCGGGCGAGCTGCTCGACGTCGTCGTCAGTGAGGCTGAAGCGGTTCCGCAGGGACGCCTCGACCGGTACGAAGTCGATGGTGCGGCCGATTTCGCGGCTGCTCGTGTAGGTCATCTGCAGGGCCTTCTCGCCCAGTCCGCGCTTGAGGATTGCGGGCCGGCCGGCCTGCAGCGCGGGCTTGTAGACGTAGAACTCGTCGGGGTTGACGGCGCCCTGGACGACAGCCTCGCCGAGGCCGTAGGAGGACGTGACGAACACGGCGTCCTGGAACCCGGACTCTGTGTCCATGGTGAACATGACGCCGGAGGCGCCGACGTCGGAGCGCACCATGCGCTGGATGCCGGCCGAGAGCGCCACCTCGGCGTGCTCGAACTTGTGGTGCACCCGGTAGGCGATCGCCCGGTCGTTGTAGAGGGACGCGAACACGTCCTTGATGGCGAGCAGGATGTTCTCGATGCCGCGGACGTTCAGGAAGGTTTCCTGCTGCCCGGCGAAGGAGGCATCGGGGAGGTCTTCCGCCGTGGCGCTGGAACGGACGGCCCAGGACAGGTCCTCAGAGCCGCCGTGCTTGTCCACCAGCTGCTGGTAGGAGTTCCGGATCTGCGCTTCGAAGTCAGGCAGGAAGGGCGTCTCGCGCATGAGGGCCCGGATCTCCTGCCCGGCGGCTGCCAGGGCGGTGACGTCATCGGTGTCCAGGCCGACCAGCCGGTCGGCGATCTTCTGGTCGAGGCCCGAATCCGCCAGGAAGTTGCGGTAGGCATCCGCGGTGGTGGCGAAGCCGTCGGGAACCTGGACGCCGGCGGAGGTCAGGTTCTGCACCATCTCACCGAGGGAGGCGTTCTTCCCGCCCACGCGGTCCAGGTCCTTGAGTCCGAGTTCTGAGAACCACAGGATGTCTGTCGTCATAGTTACTGCTCCTTTGCAGATGATGGCATGCAAGTGCGCCGCCCCGCTTGCGGCGATGGCCGGTTGATGGGCGCAAGTCCTGTCCACAGTGACAGGTCTCCAGCGCACTTTCCACATGACGTGCGCCACACCAAGTTTGTGAAACTTTTCCCTAATGCTTGAGGTTCATCCGCTGCAGGATGGTTGCCGCCATTTCCTCGACGGACACCGTGGCCGAATTCAGGTACGGAATCCTATGGGAGACGTACAGCTGCTCGGCGCTGCGCAGCTCGAAGCCGCACTGCCGCAGCGACGCGTAGGGTGAGCCCCGGCGCCGTTCGGTGCGGATCTGGCTCAGGCGCAGGGGGTTGGAGGAGAGCCCGAAACACTTCTCAACGAAAGGCCTCAGCGGCTTGGGGAGCCCTTCCCGTTCAAAGTCTTCGTCCACCAGCGGGAAGTTGGCGGCGAAAATGCCGTGCTGCAGGGCCAAGTACATGGTGGTGGGCGTTTTTCCGCAGCGGGACGGCGCCACCAGGATGACTTGGGCCTTTTCGAGCGCCCGCAGGCTTTGGCCGTCGTCGTGTTCCATGGCGTATTCGACGGCGGCCATCCGGGATTGATACCGCTCCGCATTGCCCAGGCCATGGGCCCTGCCGGGTTCGCCGCTGGCCGGCGAACCGAGGGCCTGCTCCAGCTGTCCGACATGAGTCCCGATGAGATCCACGATGATCCCCTGGCACGTACCCAGGACCTGGCGGATATCGCTGCTTACCGCGGTGGAAAAGACGATCGGCTGCAGGCCCGAGGCGGCCAGTTTGTCGATAGTGCCGACCACCGTCCTGGCCTGTTCGACCGTGGTGATGAAGGGGACCGTGATGCGGTCAAAGTGGTTCGCGGGGAACTGCGTCAGCAAAGTGTTGCCGAGCGTTTCCGCGGTGATGCCGGTGCTGTCCGAAAGGAAGTAGACAGGCCGGAGATCGTCATTGGTCATGAACGCATTCTCCCCCACGCCGGGACCGGTCCGGTATCGGGCAGCCGGCGGGTCCCTACCCCGTCTCCGGTCCCGGACGTAGACTGCTCGCTTACAACGCCACCAGCTATCCGGGAGATCGACATGAACTATGCAGGGACCGGGAACGAGAAGGCCGTCACGGCAAGTGACCTTAACCGGACACATGTCGGACTGACCGTGAGCTTCCAGCCGGACGAATTTACCGTGGTCTTCGGCCGGATTGGCGCCATTGCGCGCAAAGAGGGTGGTGTGACCATCGCGCTGGCAGGGGTGGACGGTGCGGGTGGCCTGGCGTCCCATTACAGCCTGCCTCCCGCCCAACAGGTCTACGTCCAGCCGGACATGCTCACCAATACGGAGACGACCATCAAGGATTTGTTCGGCAAGGTGCAGGAGAATCTGCGGAGCCACAAGGGAGATCAGCGGCCGGACACCGTGTAGGGCTCACTGATCCCTGACACGGTCACAGTGCTACGTGTTGAGGTCCCAGTGGACACGGATCGCTTCGGCAACCGGTCCGGCGGTGACATCAACCCGGAAAGCAACGGGCGCGGTCCCAGTCTCTTCGATGACAGCGTCATGGTAAACGCGGCCGCAGGAGGAGCACAGGGTGTAGAGATCCTCGTCCTCAGGCCAGGTAGCCAGCCCCGCGGGCACGGGAACGTTTCCGCCAATGTGAACGGGCATGCCCTGTGAGTTGGCCTGAATCAATCCCTCGCTGCTGACGGTATTGCCGCAAACGCAGGTGATGGTGGTGACGTCATGATCGATGACCTCGGCGAATTCGATATCCATGATCAGCTCCCCTCAGGTTCCGCAGAAGGTCCGGTACGGGCCAAAGCTTTCCGGGGCGGCAGCTGCGTAGCGCTCGAGGCCGGACCGCTCGTCGAAAGGCGAGGCGACTGCGTCCAGCAGCCGTGCCAGCGGATCCAGGTTTCCGACGGTAGCGGCCGCCAGGGCCTCCTCCACCAGGTGGTTCCGCGGGATGTAGATGGGGTTGACCCGGTCCATGGCGTCAGCATCCGGCGCCAAGGCACGCCATCGCCCCACCCAGGCATCGAAAGCTGCCGTGTCCTGGACCTGGCCCCGCGCGGCTTCGGCACGGCCGCGGGCGGCTTTGCCGAGGTGCCGGAAAAACGAGGTGTAGTCGGCCCGTGACTCCTGCATTAAAGCCACAAGTTCGTCCACGAGAGGCGAGGCCAAGTCGTCGTCGAGCCCGTCACGGAACCCCAGCTTGGCCTTCATGCCTGCCGACCAGGCGTCACTGTACTGCCGGCGGAACTCGCCGAGTGCTCCCACCGCGAGCTCGACCGCCTGCTCCTCGTCGTCGTTGAGCAGGGGCAGAAGCGACTCCGCGAGCCGGGCAAGATTCCACTCCGCCACCACCGGCTGGTTGCGGTAGGCGTAGCGCCCGCTCTCGTCGATCGAACTGTAGACAGCGGCCGGGTCGAAGCCTTCCATGAAGGCACACGGCCCGTAGTCGATCGTTTCGCCCGAAATCGTCATGTTGTCGGTGTTCATGACCCCGTGAACGAATCCGACGAGCATCCACTGGGCCACCAGCGAAGCCTGGGCGGATATGACCCCTTGGAAGAGTGCGAGATATCGGTTTCCGGCGTCCGCGGCGGCGGGGTGGTGACGGGTCAGGGCGTAGTCGGCGAGGCGGCGAAGGAGGCCGATGTCGCCCGTGGACCGGGCGTACTGGAAGCTGCCCACGCGCAGGTGGCTGCTGGCTATCCGGGTCAGAATGGCGCCGGGCAGGAGCGTCTCGCGCTGCACCGAACGTCCCGTCGCGACGACGGCGAGGGAACGGGTCGTGGGGATGTGCAGGGCGTGCATCGACTCGCTCACGATGTATTCGCGCAGCATGGGCCCGACCACCGCCTGGCCGTCCCCGTTGCGGGCAAACGGCGTGCGTCCCGATCCCTTGAGGTGGACGTCGCGGAGCTGCCCGTCCGCGTGCCCGATCTCGCCCAGCAGGAGTGCGCGCCCGTCGCCGAGGCGGGGCGCGTACCAGCCAAACTGGTGGCCGGCGTAGGCCTGCGCCACCGGACTGGCATGGGCGGGGACGGCGTTGCCGGTCAACAGACGCAGACCCTCCGGACTCCGGAGGAAGGCCGGATCGAGGCCCAGCTCAGCGCCGAGGTGCTCGTTGAGCACCAAGAGGTGCGGCTCGGGCGCCTCCTCCGCGCGCCAGGGAATGGCCATCTCCTGGAACTCCCGGGCGAAGCGGCCATCAAATGTGACGGTTGAATGCGCTGTGCCACTCATCTTTCAAGGATACCGGCCACAGCGTCAGCAATGCCGCTGGTCGCGGCGGAGCAGATTCGGGCCGGCGCCATGACGTGGCGCGGAGCTGGTGGCAGGATGGGCGCATGGAACTGCACATCACGGGCGACGCCGCCGCCGACCAACTGCTCAGCAATGACGCGTTCGCACTCCTCGTTGGCATGCTGCTTGACCAGCAGGTGACCATGGAGTCTGCGTTTGCCGGACCCGAAAAGATCCGGACGCGCATCGGGTCCATGACCCCTGCCGCAATCGCCGAATACGACCCTGCCGGCTTCGTTGAGATCTTCAAGGAGCGTCCATCCATCCACCGCTTCCCCAGCTCCATGGCCGGCCGCGTCCAGGACCTCGCTGCGACCGTCCAAGGCGATTGGAATGGGGACGCAACTGCCATCTGGAACCAGGACGACCCGGACGGTGAGGAAGTGCTGCGCAGGTTGAAGGGCTTGCCCGGCTTCGGAGAGCAAAAGGCCAGGATCTTCCTTGCACTGCTAGGCAAGCAGTGCGGCCTGCAGGCGCCAGGCTGGCGTGAGGCCGCCGGCCCCTATGGCCAGGAGAGCGCATTTCTTTCTGTCGCCGACATCGTGGACCCCGAGTCGCTGAAAAGAGTGCGCGCCAGCAAGCAGGCCGCCAAGGCCGCCATCAAAGCCGCGAAGGCATCCGAGCGCTGATACGGAGGTCCGGGATCAGAGGCTTCCAACGGCTTCGCCGGGGAACACGATTCCGAGCTGGTTCCTGATGGCGTCGGCGACGGCCATGGTCCGGATGGATTCGGCGAGCGGCCGCTGGGGAACCTCCAGCCGCCCTGCCGCAATGGCGCGGGCGACGGCGGCAGCCTCGAAGTGCAGGCCCTCGAAGTGTGCTCCGGCCGGCTCCTCATAGGCCAGCCGGGTACCGTCCGGGAAGCGGACGCTGAACTTGCCTGGCATGTTGAAGGGCCCGTCAATTGACAGCGAAGCCTCGGTGCCCACAATGGTGGCGGACGTCGGCGTGAAATTGTGCAATTGGGTGTTCATCATGGCCTGGCGTCCGCCGGCAAAGGACATGACGGCCGAAAGCTGGGCATTGACTCCGGATTCGTGCGGTTCACCGAGCGCCAGGAGGCGGTCCGGTTCGCCCAGGACGGACGTGATGAGCGAAAGCGGATAGGTCCCCAGGTCCAGCAGTGGCCCGCCCGCCAGAGCCGCGTCGAAGATCCGGTGGCTGCGGTCAAAGTGCTCACCGTATTCGGCGAAGACCGTAGTAAGGTCCCCGAGCATTCCGGAGTCGAGCACTTGCCGGATGACGTCGAACTTGGGCAGGAAAAATGTCCACATGGCTTCGGCGGCGAACAGGCCGGCGGCGGCGGCCCGGCTGGCGATGCCGGCCGCCTGCGCACGGTTGATGCCTATCGGCTTTTCGACCAGAACGTGCTTGCCGGCGTCGAGCGCCATGAGGGCGGCCTCGTAGTGGAAGTTGTGCGGCGTGGCCACGTAGACGATGTCGACGTCGGCGGCCGCCAGCTCCTCATAGCTGCCGAAGGCAGCGGGGATGCCGTGCCGTCCAGCAAAGGCTTCGGAACGGTCCAGCGAGCGGGACCCGATTGCGGCGATAATCTGCGAGGTGTGCGCCTGGACGGATTCCGTAAAGCGCTCCGCAATCCAGCCGGGACCCATGATCCCCCAGCGGAGTGGTGGTGCGGCTCGGGAATCCGGGACCCGGGACACCGGGAGTGAAGAGTTCCCGGTCATATGCCGGCCTCCCTTGTGTTGACATCGATTCGCATGAGACGCATAACCCCTTCCCTGAATTTGTCCTGACATAGTAACAAACCGCTTCATCCGGGAAAAGCCCCTGAAGAGGTAGCCGCTCCACCGCGGCGCCAGACACTCGGCCTCCGGCTCCCTTCCCGCCGCCCCGCCCGCGGACTTGTCCCTGACCGTGCGCCTCCAGGATGCCCGTCGATACTTTGAGCGCATGTCAAGACAAACTCTTGACTGTCTCGTTAGAGCGCTCTAACGTTGAAGGTGCGTGATCCAGCACCCTCCCGGGAACGCTCCCAATTCAAAGTCCGCCCTCCAGGTCGGCCGAATCGAGGAAGTCAACAATGTCGTTGCACACAGCAAGCTCGCCCGCATCGGGCTCAAAACACCGCGGGTATCTCGCCCGTCTCACTGTCATCTCCACACTCGGCGGACTCCTGTTCGGCTACGACACCGGCGTGATCTCCGGTGCGTTGCTCTACATGCAGGACTCCCTGAGCATGAGCCCGGTCGAAGAGGCCACCGTCGTCAGCGCACTGCTCTTTCCTGGTGCCGCGGTGGGCGCACTGAGCGGCGGCAGGCTCGCCGATAAGCTTGGGCGGCGCGGCACGCTGCTCGTCTGTGCGCTGCTCTTCCTCCTCGGCGCGATAGGCTGCGCCATCGCACCGACCGTCGGGTTCATGGTCGTTGCCCGCGTCATCCTCGGTCTTGGCGTCGGCGCCGCCGCCGTAACGTGCCCCCTCTACCTTGCGGAAATGGCGCCTGCACACCTGCGCGGACGCATGGTCACCATCAACGAACTGATGATCGTGACCGGCCAGATGCTCGCTTTTGCCATCAACGCACTCCTCGACGCCGTCATCCACGACGCCGAAGTCTGGCGCATCATGCTTGGCATTGCCTCCATCCCCGCCATCGCACTCCTGATCGGCATGCTCGCCCTGCCCGAATCGCCGCGCTGGTTCGCTATCCGCGACAGGCTCGACGACAGCCGCCGCATCCTCAACCTCAGCCGCAGCCCTGAGGAAGCCGATTTCGAGTACAAAGAAATCGTTGAGTCCGCGAATACCGCCCGGAACGAGCGCTCCAGCGCCTGGCGCGATCTGAAGAACAATCCATGGATGCGCCGGCTCCTCTGGGTCGGCATTGGGCTCGCCGCAGCCCAGCAGGCAACGGGCATCAATACCGTGAACTACTACGCCCCCACCATCCTTGAACGCAGCGGCCTTGGCGTGAGCGCATCGCTCGTGGCAACCATCGCCGTCGGTGTGACGTCGGTGTTGATGACCGTCCTGGGCATCTGGCTACTGGGCTTCGTCGGGCGCCGCCGCATGCTGGTCATCGGCTTCTCCGGGGTCGTGGCTTCGCAGGCACTCCTCGCCGTCGTCTTCACGCTCCCCCAATCGGACCTCGTCAGTTACACCATCTTGGCGGCGATGATGCTGTTCGTGGCCTTCGTGCAGTGCTTCATCGGCACGTGCGTGTGGCTATTGCTCTCCGAGATTTTCCCGTTGGCCATCCGTGGCTTCGCGATGGGCATTGCGGTGTTCGCCCTCTGGACCGTGAACGCGGCGATCTCCTTCCTGTTCCCGATCCTCGTCGTGGCCCTGGGCTCAACCGGCACGTTCACCCTGTTCGTGCTGGTGAACATTGTTTCCCTGATCTTCGTGGCGAACTTCGTGCCGGAGACAAAGGGACAGTCGCTGGAAGAGCTGGAGGTGCATTTCCGCACCGGAGGCATACCAATCATCGTGCCTCCCACGGTACCGGGCGAGAAGGCGGTGTCTCTCTGAGAATCGAACGTCCGCAGCCTTTGCCGCCGAGGCCTCCCCCACGGGACAGACATGCGGCCGGCATCAGGCAGCAGTGGAACCGGTGCGGTTGCCCATGGGGCGGAGGCCGGAACCGCTGTGTTTCCCGCGATACGCTTGCCGGCAGGAGGCCATTTGTCCAGGAGCGAACTGAACCGGCATGGAGCGGCCAAACGCGCCACCATTGAGGATGTGGCGCGCGAAGCCGGCGTATCTCGCGCACTCGTATCCCTGGTCCTGAGGGGTTCACCAAAGGTGAGTGAACAAAAGAGGGAAGCTGTTGCCATCGCCATAGCCGCACTCGACTACCGGCCCAGCAATGCGGCCCGCTCGCTCGCCAGCGGGCGGACGCAAACAGTAGGAGTGCTGCTGGACGACCTCTCCAATCCCTGGTTCGTGGAGCTGCTCGACGGCATGCAGAACATCTTCCGGGAGCAGAACCTCCGGATGGTCCTCGGCGATCCACGCTATTTGGCCCGCCCAGGGGAAAGCCCGGTGTCCGCCTTCATGGAATTGCGCGTCGACGGCCTAGTCATCGCCGGAGACTTCAACGCCGATGAAGACCTCACCCGCGCCACACTGCTCACGCCAGCCGTCGTCGCCGGCACCCGCGCCTTCGACCTCCCGGCAGCGGACCGCGTCACCAACGACGACGCCGCCGGCGCCCGGATGGCCGTCGAGCACCTGATTGGTCTCGGCCACAGCGACATTGCCTTCCTCACCGCTCCCACCGGCTCTGCTACCGTGCGGGCCGACGCCTACCGGGACACCATGACCCGCCACGGCTTGCAGAACTACATCCGAGTGATACCAACGGACTTGAGCGAGCATTCCGGCTTTGAGGCAATGAGCCGCCTTATCGACGGCGGCCAGCCCCCCTCAGCGGTCTTTGCCGCCAACGACATCCTCGCCGTCGGTGCGCTCTCGGCCGCCGACGAGCGCGGCATCAGCGTGCCGGGACAACTCTCACTGGTCGGATACGACAACACCTATCTCGCCGGGATCCGCCACGTCTCCCTGACCACCGTCGACCCCGTCAGCCGGGACGTAGGCATCCGCGTCGCGGAGCTTCTCCTCGCCCGCATCGCCGACCCCTCCCCGCAGCCACGTACCGAAGTGCTGGCCCCGCGCCTCGTCGTTCGAAGCACCACCGCTCCCGCCGCCCACACCTGACACTCTTGGCCACCCAAGGCGGGCGGCCGGCGGCCGCTGCCCTCTGTCGTGGTGCAGTGGCCCTGACTAGACTTGAATTGCGCCGGATTAGACGCATGGATTCGTCTCTGGAGGGCAGGATCATGACAGACCGCAGCGACTCCGAATTGCCCGCGGACCAGGCGCCCGCGGACGTGAAACCAGAAGATAAGGAGCTCCGGGGCCGGTACGTCGAAGGAGCGTACGGTAAGGCTGGCGTGCAGAGAGGCCGGCACGCCGAGGACGAGGAAGGCCAATACGTCCAAGGTGACTACGGTGCGGCCGGCAGGGAGGGCGGCCTGCCCGAACCCTTGGGAGACCGAGCCAAGGAATCCGGGCGCTACGTAGCAGCCGACTACGGCGGCGCTGGCACGGCTCCGGGACGCACGGCCGGGTCGGAAATCGGCCAGTATACCGAAGGTGACTACGGCGCGGAAGGTACTGTAGATCCGCTGCGCAAGGCCGGAACAGGTACGCCTGGCGAAAAGCCGCCGGCCACGGACAAGCCCTTCGACACCGGCACCCAGGAGGGCACTTAAAGCGCCTGCCCGGGTGGGCAAGCAAGGACGTATCACGAGGCGATTCCGGGCTGGTAGGTGCCGGCGCTCCATTCCTGTCCTTGGGGATCGAGCACCCGGCAGCGCCGGGCGCCCCATTGGGTGGCTTCGGGCTCGATCACTGAGGTTCCGCCCGCGGCGAGGGCCTTCTGATGAAAGGCGTCGACGTCGTCGACCAGGAGATACAGTCCCTGGCCGGTTGACTGACCAATAAATGGCGGCCGCTGGTAGGCGGCATCGCTACTTGCCACCATTAGCACCGCCTCCCCCATGGAAATCTCGGCGTGCAGCACTGTCCCTGCGGGGCCGTCCTGCCGCTGAATAACGCCAAATCCCACGGCCTGGAGCCAGTCCAGGGCTGCGGATGCGTCACTGTAGCTGAGATAGGCGAATAACTTGGCGTCCATGCCGGAATGCTATTCCCAAGCGCAGCCGTCCGGAACTAGCGTGGCGGAATGAACTCGTCGAAGACCCCCGCCGAGATCCTCAACATTGCCGGCAACGAGGTTCGCATCTCGAGTCCGGACAAGGTGGTGTTCCCCGAACCCGGGCTGACCAAGCTCGACCTGGTCCGCTACTACCTCGCCGTCGCCGACGGTGCACTGCGGGGCGCAGGCGGCCGGCCCATGGTACTCAAGCGCTTCCCGAAGGGGATCGGCGCTGAGCCGTTCTTTCAGAAGCGCGTGCCTGAAAACCACCCCGACTTTATCGACACGGCAACGCTGCACTACGCGTCCGGAACATCAGCCGAAGAGGCCGTCATCCGGGATGCTGCGGGCTTGGCGTGGGTCGTGAATCTTGGATGCCTGGACCTCAACCCGCACCCCGTGCGTGCCGAGGACCTCGAGCACCCGGACGAGCTCCGGGTCGACCTCGACCCGATGCCGGGGGTCGACTGGGCGCAGATCGTCGACGTCGCCTATGTCGCGCGGGAGGTGCTCGACGACGTCGGACTGGTGGGGTGGCCGAAGACGAGCGGTTCGCGGGGACTTCACATCCTCGTGCGCATCGCGCCTCAGTGGTCGTACCGCGACGTGCGGCTCGCCGCCGAGACCCTCGCCCGCGAGGTCGAGAACCGCGCTCCGGGCCTCGCCACCGCACGGTGGTGGAAGGAGGAGCGCGGCGAGAGTGTGTTCGTCGACTTCAACCAGAACGCCAAGGACCGCACCGTGGCATCGGCGTACTCGATCCGGCCCCTGCCCGACGCCCGGGTCTCGACTCCGCTCACGTGGGACGAGGTTACCTCCACCCGGCCGGAACAATTCACGGTGCCCACGGTGCTTGAGCGCTTCGCGGCGATGGGCGACCCCCACGCCGGGATCGACGACGCGGCAGGGACACTCGACAGGCTCATCAGTCTGGCTGCCGGGCTCGGCCCCGCCGAAAAGCCGCCGCGCGGCGGCGACGGTCTGGGCCGCCGGCAATCGGTAATGCCGCTCATCGAGGTGGCACGGACCAAGACCAAGCCCGAGGCGCTCGCGGCGCTCGAGGAATGGAAGACCCGGCATACGGACCTCTTATCAGCCCTGCACCCCGCAGACGTACTCGTCGACGGAATGCGGGGATCGAGTTCGCTCTGGTACCGGGTCCGGGTGAACCTGCAGCACGTCCCGGAAAAGGAGCGTCCGCCGCAGGAGGAACTCATCGCCGACTACGACCCCTGGGCCGGCAAAGAGTGGCCGGGGCGCCCTGGATCCTGACCGCCGGATCCTGACCACCGGATCCTGACGCCACGGGACGGGCTCAGGCGTCCTGAGGCTTGTCCGGCTGCGCCAGGGTGTCTGCGTGGCGATGGGCGACCTTCCATTCGCCACCCTCGCGCCGGTAGACCTGGGTCACGCGCAGTGTGTAGTCCCTCGGCTCTCCGTTTACCGAGGTGCTCGTATGCTCGTAGCCAACGGTGTAGGCCATGTCCCCGATCACGTCGGCAGCAATCACCTCGTGCGTGTATGACGTGCAATCCGAGAAGGATGCTTCCAGCTGATGGAAGATGCGCCCCACGTCCTCGGGACCGCTGCCGGACGTCCACGCGCCGAGCACGGTAACGGGCTCTCTTCGGGACCAGATGGCGAACCGCGGCGCGGCGTCGCCGTTATGCAGGGCGGTCTCGGCGTCCTTGAGACGCGACCCAACCCAGGCCATGAAGTCATCCCGCTCACTCACGTCGGACCTCCAAAGGGCTCACTGTCCGTCAACGGCAGGATAGGTCCATCGCCGTCCAGGCCGTCCCGGCCCCGCCATCCTAAGCGTGCCTCGTGGTGGCTGCAAGGGTGGGGGGTTACCTCTGCCCCAGGCAGCTGCGGGCTAGAGGCCTCGCCTCGATTCCAAGCTTTCCGCAAGGGGGTTCAGGCAAGATTCGGTCCGAGGTATGCCAATTGATTGCGGGGTGGTTGTTATGGATGAGAAGCCGAGGCCGAAACTCTCGGCCCTATTTTGGGTGGTTTCCGTTGCCGTTCTGGGAGCACTTGGGGCATTGGGCTGGTATGCGGTGAACGTCATGGCCGCCCTGTTGTCCCCGTCGGTGCGTTGAAGTCGGTGCGTTGAATACGCCTCGACGCTGCTGACACCCAATTCGACGCACACTCGGATTGCGGGATCCATTTGCGGCCGGTTGATAGCGGCATCCGCTTCCCGACGACGTCGGGCACGCCTACGGTGGACAAGAGGAGCAGGACACAAGGCCTTGAAGGGACCCACCATGCTGATCTGCGCAACTTGCGCCGTGGAACACGACGAACCTGCCCCGGGGGTTTGCCCGATCTGCGCCGATGAGCGGCAGTATGTGCCCGAGGACGGACAAAAGTGGCTCACACTGGACGGGCTGGCGCAGGAGGGCCAGCAAACGGTGTTGACGGAGAACGAGCCGGGCCTTGTCGGGATCCGGACAGAGCCAAAAGTCGGGATCGGCCAGACCGCCCAGCTTGTGGCGACACACGAGGGTTCGCTGTTGTGGGATCCGGTCGGGTATGTCGACGACAGCGCTGCGAAGGCAGTGCTCGAGCGGGGCCCGGTCCTGGCGATCGCCGCCAGCCATCCACACATGTTCGGTGTGCAGGTCGAATGGTCGCATCGGCTCGGCGGTGTCCCCGTACTTGTGGCCGATGCAGACCGGCGATGGCTGGGGCGCAATGATCCGCTCATTAAATACTGGTCCGGCAGTCAACCTATCGCCGAAGGGTTGACCCTGCACCAGACCGGGGGCCATTTCCCGGGCAGCGCGGTGGTGCACTGGGCTGCAGGAGCCGGCGGCAAAGGAGTTTTGCTGACCGGTGACAGCGTGTATCCGAATCCAGACCGTCGCTCCATCGCCTTCATGCGCAGCTACCCTAACCACGTGCCGCTATCCGGCGCGGTGGCGGAGCGAATCGCCGCGCAGCTGGGAGAGCTCAACTTCGACCGGATCTACGGCAACTTCAACAATGTCATCGCGTCCGGCGCCAAGGCCATTCTGCACAATTCCGCCCAACGGCACGCTGCTTGGGCGCGCGGCGACTTCGACCATTTGACCTGATCCGTCCAGTTCCCCTTTTGCGTTAGCGTGGGATCAAGCGCCGCAGTAGACGTCAGAGGTATCCGAGCCATCATGGCGACCAGGAGAACCCCAGGTTCTCACGGCGCTCTCATCCCTTCCCCCTATGGAATCCGAAGAAGCGGAGTAACAGTGAAGGCCATCGTGTACGAAAAGACAGGGCCATCGTCCGTGATGGCCCTCCAGGACAGGCCACTGCCGGCACCCGGACCGGGCCAGGTCAGAGTCCGGGTGGTGGTCTCCGGGGTCAATCCCACCGACTGGAAGTCCCGGGCCGCCGCCGGGACCGGCAGCAGGCTGGAGGCACCAAAAGTGCCCAACCAGGATGGTGCCGGCGTTATCGACGAGCTTGGATCCGGCGTGCCGGGGCTGTCCGTCGGCGATCGTGTTTGGCTCTGGGACGTCGCCTGGGGCGGCACCGAGGGCACAGCCCAGGAGTACGTGGTGGTGCCGGCCGCGCAGGCCGTTGCCCTTCCAGACATGGAGTCTTTCGACACGGGCGCATCCCTGGGGATCCCGGCACTGACGGCACATCGTGCACTGACCTCCAGCCAGGACGGCCCGGCCAGGCTTTCGCCGGGCGCCCTGGAAGGGCGGGTGGTGCTGGTCACCGGTGGCGCGGGTGCGGTCGGGCACGCGGCCATTCAGCTCGCCCGCTGGGCCGGGGCAACCGTCATCGCGACCGTGAGCGGGGAGCGGAAAGGTGAACTTGCCCGCCGGGCCGGCGCGCACAGTGTGATCAACTATCGCACTGCCGCCGTCCCACAGGCCGTGCACGAGGCAGCCCCTGGAGGCGTTGACAAGATCGTCGACGTCAATGCTCCGGCGAACATCGGCAATGACCTCAAGGTGGTGAAGCCGGGCGGAACCATTTCCATTTATGCTGCCAACCCCGGCGAATCCTTGGCCATTCCCATTCGCGAGAGCATGGGCAAGAACGTCCAATTCCAGTTCATCCTCACGTACACCGTGACGGAGCAGCAGAAGGCGGCGGCCGTTGCCGCCGTCGCCGATGCGCTGAAAGCGGGGGCATTGCGGGTCGGCAATGAACACGGACTGCCCCTCACCCGCTTTCGGCTCGAGGAAACCGCGGCAGCGCACGACGCCGTAGAACAAGGCTTCGTCGGGAAGGTCCTGGTCGACGTGTCCGCGGCCTGACCACCTTCTGCGTGTCCGGCGAGGAGCCTGCGACCAGACAATGCGTTCGGCATACTGGTTCCATGCAGGCGACGACGGTGTTGGTCGAAGGTGAGAGTGACCGGCTTGCGGTTGAGGCGCTGGCCTTCCGCCGTGGCCATGACCTGGCAGCCTTGCGGGTGTCGGTCGTGCCGATGGGAGGCGCGACCAGCATCGTTCACTTCCTCGACCGCTACGGACCGAATGGCGCAGGCCACCGGTTGTTGGGCCTGTGTGATGCAGGGGAATCCCGTGGCATCGCCCGCGCGCTCGGCCGGGCAGGTATCGGGTCCGGTTCGCTGGCCGAGCTTGGGTTCCACGTCTGTCACGCCGATCTGGAGGACGAACTCATCCGCTGCCTGGGGATCGATGCCGTGCTCAAAGTCATCGCCGCTCAAGGCGAGCTCGCGTCGTTCCGGCTCCTCCAACGCCAGCCGTCACTGCGGGAGCGGCCAATAACGGCGCAGTTGCGCCGGTTCTTCGGCGGACGCAGCGGCAACAAGGTCCGATACGCGCCGCTGCTGGTCGACGCTTTGCCGGCCGGACAGGCGCCTCCGCCGCTCGCCCACCTCGTTGCATCATTTTGATCCTGCCGCCCAAAGGATCGAATGCCTTCACCGTGTCACGGGCATCCCGCTATCTACGTGCGGCGGTGGATGGACTTGTAGCTCAGGTACGCGTTCAGGCCTTCAATCCCGTACTCGGTGCCAAGGCCGGAATCGTGCCGGCCGCCAAAGGGGGCTGCATGGTTGGATGCGAAGAAGTTGATGCCCACGGAGCCCGTGTCCATCCGGTCGGCCGCGTTCAGAGCGGCCGCCGCGTCCTGCCCGAACACCAGACCGCCGAGCCCGAACTCGGTGTTGTTAGCCAGCGCCACGGCCTCGTCAACACGGCCATCGGCGTCGTCGTATTTTAGGATGCACAGGACCGGGCCGAAGATCTCCTCACGGGAGATCCGCATCTCCGGAGTGACGTCGGCGAAGACTGTGGGCTGCACGAAATAGCCGCCCTCAAGGCCACCGCCTAACGACGCCGCTCGCCCCCCGGTGGTGACCCGCGCGCCGTCGGCCACGCCCGACTCCACGTACTCCAGCACGGTCCGGTACTGGGACTTCGTTGCGCAAGGGCCGAACACAGTGTCCGCCTCGAGCGGATCACCCTGCTTTCCGGCCGCAATCGTGGCCGTGACCATCTCCACCACTTCGTCATAACGGCTCGCAGGCGCCAGGATCCGGGTCGAGATGTAGCAGGTCTGGCCGGTGTTGCGCATCGACGACCGGATCAGCACCTTGGACATCGCGTCCAGATCCGCATCAGGGAGCACAATGGCGCTGGACTTCCCGCCCAGTTCCAGCGTGACCGGACGCAGCAGTTCCCCGCAGGCCGCGGCAATTTTCCGGCCCACCGGCGTCGATCCCGTGAACGCCACCTTATCGACGCCCGGGTGCTTCACCAGCTGATCCCCCATCCGGCCGGAGCCGGTTACCAGGTTGACCACGCCCGCCGGAACCCCGGCCGCGGCGACGGTCTCGACAATCACCCGGATGGACAGCGGCGTGGGCGACGCCGGCTTGATCACCACGGTGCAGCCTGCCAGCAGAGCCGGCGCCAGTTTGATGACCACCAGGTTGATGGGGAAGTTCCACGGCGCGATCAGCGCGCAGACTCCCAGCGGGTCGCGCCGCACTACTGACTCGCCGCCGCCGCGCGGGAAGGGGCGGACATCCTCATGCTCAAGGTACTCGGCGAGGGTGGCGAAGTACCGGAAGATACCGGCCGCGTTGGCTGCCGCCCCGGCGGATTCGGACACCGGTGAGCCGTTTTCCCGCGAGTTCGTCAGGGCAAGCTCCTGAGCCCGATTCTCCACCTCCTCAGCGATCCGGAGAAGGTAGCTGGCGCGCTCAGACGGGGTAAGCCGGGGCCACTCGCCCTGAAAGGCACGCTGGGCAGAGCCGACGGCGGCGTCCAGGTCTTCCGGCGTTCCGTCCGGCACCGAGCCCCACACTTCGCCCGTAGCGGGGTCGGTCACCGGGTTGCGGCCGGTGCCCCGCGAAGGCTGCCACGCGCCGTCGACAAAGATCGTATCCACATGCGTATGCGGCAGGGACAGCTCCGTCCGGGCTACCAGGGCAGGAGCATCATGCGTGGCGGAGGTCATCGGATCACCGCCGTCTTAAGAAGGGCGTTGGATCGGTTTAGGTCCGCGGCGGCCATATCGTGGGCGGCCTGGGTGATGAGTTCGGGCACGATCTCGGTGGCCAGCCTGTCGGTGTACGTGGCCGGGTCCATGGCGAACCACGAGGAGGCGAGGGCGATCCCGGCGCGGTCGAAGCGCCATAGCCTGTCGGCATCGCGCATCAGGGCGTCTTCCAGGGACCGGGCCACCGGCCGGGTGTCGTGGCCGTCGATGATCTCGCAGACGCGCTCAATGAATTCGGTGGAGTATCCCAGGGCGGGGAGAACCCGGCGGGCCACGTCGCAGCCCTGCTGCTCGTGTTCGTAGCGGATGGCAGCCTTCCGCCAGTCACCGGTGAAGCCCTCGGATATGATGCGGGATTCATCAACGTGGGCCCAGCCAGTGTCGTGCAGCACGGTGGCCACGCGCACCAGTTCAGCGTCGGCGCCGGGATAGGCCCGGCACAGCCGTTCGGCGTAGGCCAAGGAAATCGGCAAGTGGATGTCGTTTCCGCGCGTCCGCGTCTCATGGACCACGGCCCTCCACAGCGCGTCGAGTTCCTGAACGGCAGCCGGGGTATTGCAGATCGCGGTGGTGTCTACCGGACCAGCCGCGGGAACAGGCCGGACGCTGTACTCCGCGGCAAAGGCCTGGGCCGGCACGTCCACCGGTTCAGCGGCGGGGCTGGCTGCGACCGGAGTCTTGGGGGTGCTCATAATGCTCCTTCGGGTGGGCCGGCGTACTGTCTGAGTGCAGTTAGCTGTCCGTGGTGATGGTCTTGAGTTGCGTGGCGGGGTCCGCCGCGGCGTCGGCAGGGATGTTCTGGCCCTTTGCCAGTGCGTTCTTGACGGCCATGAAGTCCAGCGGGGCGTTGACGCAGTCCGCGGCGATGACCTGGCCCTGGCGGTAGTACAGGACGCTGAACTGTCCGCGGTCCTCGTCCCGCCGGAGTACCGTCTGGTCGTAGCCGTTGCACAGTCCGGCGATCTGCAACTTGAGGTCCGCCTGATTGGACCAGAACCACGGGATCCCGGCGTATTCCTCGCGCCGCCCGGTCAGCGAGTAGGCGGCCACCTTCGCGTGTTCGATGGCGTTATTGACGCTTTCCAGCCGGATCCGCTCCCCCGGCTCCGACCCTGGCACCGGGTTGGGCATGTTGGCGCAGTCGCCGATCGCCACCGTTGTGCCGTCCGAGGCCAGCGCGAAGCGGTCCACCACAATCCCGTTGTCCACCGTCAGCCCGAGCTGTTCGGCCAGCTGTGTGTTGGGAATGACGCCGATCCCCACGAGCACAATCTGCGCGGAGAGCTCTGTGCCGTCCTGGAGTTCGACGCCGGCGACCGCGCTACCGCCCTCGCTGGCTGTGAAGCGCTTGGCGCTGGTGTTGAGCCGGATGTCCAGGCCGCGGGAACGGTGCGCCTGCAGGAAGTACCCGGCCGTCTCATCTCCCACGGCCCGGCCGACGAGCCTCGGACCGAATTCCAGAACCGTGACGTTCTTGCCCATCTTCCGCAGGCTGGACGCGGCCTCCAGTCCGATGAATCCGCCGCCGATCACCACCACATCCGTGGCACCCCCCACCCGCGCCTTGAGTGCCAGCGCGTCGTCGGCGTTGCGGAGGTACAGCACGCCGTCGAGGTTCCCGCCCTCAATCTCCAGCTTGCGGGCCCGGGCGCCGACCGTGAGCGCCAGCCGCTTGAAAGGGAACTGTTTTCCGGCGGAAGAATGCGCGACCCCGGAGCCGTCGGATTCCTTGTCGATCCGGACGATGTATTCGCCCTTGACCAGGGCCACGTTGTGTCCGGCCCAGTAATCGTTGGAGCGGAAGATCAGTGATTCGCTCTCTACCGTGCCCTGCAGGAACTCCTTGGACAGGGCCGGGCGCTGGTAGGGTCGGTGGTCCTCGTCGCCGAGCAGGGTGATGTGTTCGTCGAAGCCGAGTGCCCGCAGCGATACAGCAAGCTGGACCCCGGACTGGCTGGCGCCGATGATCAGGAGCCCCGTGCGCGTTGGAGTGTTTTGCTCCGCGACGAGGGCGTCAGTTGCCTGCTCCACTGCTTCCGCGCCCACGGCTACACCTGGGTTTCCGGGGTGGTGACGAACAGCTCCACCGTGTCCGTGAGCCGGAGCTGGCAGGACAGCCGCGAGTTGTCCTCACGGTCGACGGCGGTGCCGTAGAGCATTTCGTCTTCCATGTCCTCCATCGGCGGAAGCTGCGAAAGGCAGTCCTCGCGGACGAAGACATGGCAGGTAGCGCAGGACAATGAGCCGCCGCATTCGGCGACGATCCCGGGGACGCCGTTGCGGACGGCCGTTTCCATGACTGAATCGCCGGGGTTTCCCTGGACGTCGCGAACAGCGCCCCCGGCGTCGGTGAAATGAACCGTTGGCATGTGGTTCTCCTTAGGTTGAATCGGATGATGGCAGGCAAGGGAGCGCCTCAGATGAACTGGCGGCCGCCGTCCACCACCATGGTCTGGCCCGTGTAGTAGGAACTGTCCGGCCCAGCCAGGAAGAGGGCCGCGCCCACGATGTCCTCGGGCTGGCTGGCCCGCTTGATGGCCCCGCGCTCCACACCGTAGTTCTCGGCGTTCTCCATCAGGCCGTAGCTGGCTTCGGTGAGCGTGAAGCCGGGGGCGATCGCGTTGACCGTGATCCCCCGGCGCCCCAGTTCCTTGGCCATCACCCGGGTCATGGCCACCACGCCGCCCTTGGACGCGACGTAGTGGAGCCACTGTTCCGAGCCGCTGAAGATGGTGGCGCTGGAGAGGTTGATGACGCGCCCGCCCTCGGGCAGGTACGGGCTCGCCGCGCGGGTCACGAGCCAGGGGCCCTTGAGGTTGACGTTCATCACCAGGTCCCATTCGGCCGGGTCGATGTCCTCGAACGGGCTGCGGGTCACCCCCGCGTACACCGCCGCGTTGTTGAGGACGACGTCGATGCTTCCGTTCCCGAAGTCCGCGCAGTCCCGTGCGAGGATCTCAGTGGAGTCTACGCTGGTGACGTCCGCCGGGAAGGCTGCGGCCTCGGCGCCGAGTTCGCGGACCAGTTTGGCCGTCTGCTCAGCGCCCTCGAGGTTGATGTCGGCGACCGCCACGCGGTAGCCGCGGCCGGCAAAGCCGAGCGCAAACGCCCGGCCCAGCCCGCCGGCGGCACCGGTGATCAGGACGGTCCTTGCAGCCGGCGCGTTCAGCTCAGACATGACTGTGGGTGTGGGCGTGGGCGCCGGGTCCGGTCGCCAGGAGCTCCGGTTGGTCGGCATCGAGGATCTGCACGGTGCCCTTGGTGCCGTCCACCCGCAGCCGCTGGCCGGTCTTGATGGTGGTGGAGGCGGAACCCGTTCCGGTCACCGCCGGAAGACCGTACTCCCGGCAGACGATCGCCGCGTGGCTCATCATGCCGCCGATGTCCGTGACCGTGGCCTTGATCTTGCCGAAGATCGGGCCCCAGGACGGTGCGGTGACGGTGGCCACCAGGATCTCGCCCTGCTGCACCTCGGAGAGCTGGTCCGCGTCGGTGATGACGCGGGCCAGGCCCTCCACCACGCCCGGCGAGGCAGCCATGCCGCGCAGGCCCCCGCCCTCCACTTTCTCGCCGGCGCCCAGCCACTGCTGGACTTGCTCGGTGGTGATGCCCCACAGCATCCGGGTGAAGGGTTCGGTGATGGATTCCGGCGGGGTGTTCAGCGCCGGGGCAGGCCGGGCGGTCTTGAGCGCGTCCACGATTCCGCGGCGGCGCTCGATCTCTGCCGGCCAGTAGTCGGGACCGATCGGCTTGGCACCGACGCCCCAGCCCGTGACCAGGTCGAACAGCGCGTCGCGGACCTCGTTGCGGCCCAGGTAGAGGAGGTCGTCCGGTTCAGTCCAGAAGCCCTCGGCCTGCATCATGCGGGACAGCTCGCGGATCTTGCGCCAGAAGACGCCCATGGTCCAGTGCTCGATGTAGAAGTTGTGGTTCTCCACGTAGGGGTAGGCAGTGGCGGCGAGCCCGCGCTTGGCGTCGAAGAGGGCCTGGTTTTCCCCTTCCAGCAGCTCGCGGTATTCCTCGATGATGCGGTCGCGTTCGGCGATGAGCGCTTCCACAGGCCGCATGATCTCCTGGCCCTCGTCCACGCGGCGGATGTAGTCCGCGATGTAGCCGAGCGGGATTTCCTGGTGTTCGTTCCAGTACTTGTCGTGGCCGTAGAAGCCGTTGCCCACGGTGAAGTTGAACCACGGGTCCTTGGCGGCATCGTACTGGGACGTCCAGCGGTCACCGCCGGGGGCCGCGGCGATGGCAGCCAGGGTGGCCTCGACGTCGTCGGTGTTGCTGAAGTGGGCCTGGATCCCAAGTTCCACGGCAAGCTTGGCGAGCTGCTTGAGCTCGTCATCCGGGCGGAAGAGCTCCATGTCCACGCCCTGCACCATGGTGGCGATGGACTGGTCCGGGATGTTGGGGAAGACCTGCTTGCAGAAGTTGAAGAAGTCCAGGTAGGCGATGTAGCCGAGGTTGAGGAACTCGAAGTGGTACTGCCAGTTCTGGTAGGCCAGCTGGATGAGCCGGTCGTAGCTTTCCAGGAGCTTCTCGGAGCCGTCCTTGCCCTTGCCGGAGAGGATGTCCTCCATGGGGACCAGGTCCGGGAGCTTGGGGAAGGAAATGGTTTCCATCTCGTCGATGGTGCACTTGACCTTGACGTGCCACTGCTTGAGCAGCTGGTCCCAGTTCTGGAAGTAGTGGCCAACGCGCTGTTCGAACAGGGGCACGCGGGCGGCGATCTGGTCCGCCGGGACCGGGATGGGCGACATGTAGAGGTAGCCCAGGTGGACGCGGAACTCGATGCCGTTGGCGTTGGGGATCATCAGGTGCCGGGCGTTGTACTGGCCCAGGCACTTGACCGCGAACTCGCCGCCGATGGTCTCGAAGGGCTTGAACACGGTGGGCCAATGCTGGCTGTCGCAGAACCAGAACTTGGCGTCCTCCTGCTCCTTGAGCTTGTCCTGGAAGACCAGATAGTACGGGTAGATCTTTTCCCAGCCCTCGGCCCCGGCGGGGACCGCGAGCTCGGAGGGTTTGGGGAAGGACTTCAGGGACATGGCGGTCCTTTCAATACGGGCTCGGCGTTGAGCCTGGGTGACGTAGCGGACTAGCGGGTCGGAACGTTCTAGAAGGACGGCTTCAGCAGTGAGGACGTGATGCTGCCGAGGCTAAAGCCGGTGGCGGACGACGGCGCCGGGCCGGCCGGCGTCGTGATGGCCGGCGTCGTGGTGGCTGGCGTTGTCGGGGAAGCGGGTGCTGCCGCAGAAGTGGCGGGGCTGAGTCCGCTGAAGTAGCCGCCGGCGGCTGCCGAGGATGGGACAACAGGCTTCGAGGAGTGCACGGTTTCCGGGCGGGACTGCAGCAGGAGCAGGTTCTCCCCGTCCGGCAAGTCCGCATCGAGGGCCCACTCGATGTCCTGCGGGCACTTGTAGTGCTTCTCCGCGCGCTTGGCCATCTGCGCGACGGCGGTGAGCTCGGCGCCGGTGAGGCTGCGGCGGCCGCGGCGTTCGGCGTCGACCTCCCGCTCCACCAGGCGGCCGGCAACAGCGTCCGGGACGAGTTCGGCGTGCTTGTCGCCGAGGTGTTCGGAGACGACCGCCAGCGTGACCTTGTCCAGCATGATGTTGTCCGGCGTGACCTGGCCGGAGACCACCATCTCCCCCACCCCGTAGGAGGAGTCGATAGTGATCTTGGAACGGTCGCCGTTGGTGGGGTCCATGGTGATGGCGACGCCGGAGACCCGTGCGTTGACCATCTTCTGCACCACGACCGCCATCGAGAGGCCCTCGTTGGGGATGTTGTTCTTGAGCCGGTAGATGATGGCGCGGGATGTGAAGAGCGAGGCCCAGCACTGGCGGATGTGCTCGGTGACGGCCTTGACGCCGTCGAGCCAGAGGTAAGTGTCCTGCTGGCCGGCGAAGGAGGCGTCCGGCAGGTCCTCGGCGGTGGCGCTGGAGCGAACGGCCACCGGGACCGGCGACTCAAAGCGGGACATCAGGGACTCGTAGGCGGCGACGGTGAGCTCGCGCAGGGCCTGAGGCACCGCGCGGGAGCGGATGTCCGCCCGGATCGCGGCGGACACCCTATCCACCTGGCCCATGTCTTCGGGGTCCAGTCCTGCAAGGAGCTGGTGGATGTCCCGGGTGATCCCGGCTTCCTCCATGAAGGCATCGAACTGCGCGGTGGTGACCACGAAGCCGGGCGGGACGGGCATGCCGGCGGAGGTCATGGTGACCAGGGAGGCGCCCTTGCCGCCAAGGTTTTCGAGCTTCGGTTCGATGCCGCCGTCGAAGAACTGGACGTATTCGTTGCTCTGCATATTTCTCAGGCCTTCCAGGTGACGGGGACGGTCTCGGGGACGCGGAAGGAGAGGTTCTCCCGGAAGGAGATAGTTTCCGGATGCTCCAGCTGCAGCTCCGGGACGAGCCGGACCACTTCCTCGAGGGCGATCTTGGCTTGGAGCTTGGCGAGCATGTTGCCCAGGCAGTAGTGGATGCCAAACCCGAAGGACAGGTGCTCGCGGGCGTTGGGGCGGGTGATGTCGAAGTCCTCGCCGGCGTCGAACTTGATGTCATCCCGGTTGGCTGAGCCCATGAGGAGCAGCAACTGTGCGCCTTCTTCGATGGCGACGCCGCCAACTTCAGCGTCCTTGAGGGCCTTGCGGCGCCAGCCGACGATCGAGCCGGCGTAGCGCAGGACTTCGTCGATGGCGGCGGGAATTTTTTTCGGGTCCTCCACCAGCTGCTTCCACTGCTCGGGGCGGGCCAGGAGTTCGCGGAGGGCGTTGGAGATCAGCGTGGTGGTGGTCTCGTGGCCGGCGAAGAGCAGGCTATAGAGGACGGAAGCGACCTCGTGGTCGGAGATTTCGGCGCCGTCCTGCTGCGCTTTGACCAGGTCCGCGGTGAGGTTGTCGCCGCCTTCCTCGTGAGCCACCCTGACTAGCCGGAGGCATTCCTGCCAGTACTCCACCAGGTTGTGGGCGTGCGGGATCTGTTCGTCGTCAGTGAGGTCGCCCCACGTCATGGCAGCGCGGGAATCGCTCCAGCGCTTGAAGGTGTCGACCTGGGCTACGTCTGCGCCGATCAGGGTGAGGATGGTGATGGTGGGGACGTCGTAAGCAAGGTCCTTGACCATGTCGCCGCGGCCTTCCGGCCGGGCCAGCATTTCTTCAAGCAGTCCGACGACGTTTTGCCGGATGAACGGTTCCAGAGCCTTGTAGCGGCGGGGGGTGAAGGCCTTCTGCACCACGGCGCGGATGCGGGTGTGCTCCGGCGGGCGGCGGGCGGAGAGGCCCGAGTAGGCGGTGAAGCCGCCGTCGTCCATGATCTTCTTGGCCGCGGCACCGCGTTCGCGGACGGGCGCCTGGGCGTTTTCGCTGGAGAAAGTCTCCCAGTCTTCAAAGACGGCCTTGATGTCGTCATAGCGGGAGACGACATAGAGGCCGATCCGCTCGTCGAACATCACGGGCTGCTCGGCCCGGAGTTCGGCGTAGGCGGGGAAGGGATCCTTCATCTGGAACGGCTCGTAGCCGTGGTGCCCCGTAGGGGCTTCGGCGCCGTGTCCGAAGGGACAGCGGCCGGCCGTTTCAGTCGACGATGACATCTGGGCTCCTTGGTTTTCCGGTCCCGCTGACAGCAGCAGTGCATGCCGGGGGTTCTTCCTCCAGTGTGGCCCCCGTCACCTCGGGATGGCAGGAAAGGCTTCCACTGAGCGGAAGTCACTTTGCCGCGGGCCTGCAGCTGCAGGGTTCGGCCTAGTGCGATGCCGCAGTGTGGCTGCCCAGCAGCGTTTCCAGCGGGATCCGCGCGGTGGCGCGTTCGATCTGCGCCGAGATGCCCCTCAGGACGGGAAGGTGGCGGCTCATCGTGGCGGCCTGGCTCGTGGGAAGCACCAGGCCGATCGCGGCGCCGATTCTGCCGGTGTGGAAGACCGGGACGGCGATGGAGCACGAGCCCAGCCGGACTTCCTCGAGCGTAGTGGCGTAGCCCTGCTCCCGGATCTGGGTCAGTTCGGCGGCCAGTTTTCTCGGGTCAACGTGGGTGTGCGCGGTGTGCCGCTCGAGCTGCCGGTTCAGGTAGGCGTCGCGGACCCAATCCTCCTCGAAGGCCAGGAGGACCTTCCCGACGGCGGTCGCGTGCATGGGCAGGCGTCCGCCGACGCGGGAAGCTCGGGGCAGGCGCTTGGAGCCGTAGACGCGGTCGATGTACAGCACCTCGTGGCCGGACCGGACGGCCAGGTGCGCGGTTTCGCCCGTGAGGGAGAAAAGATCCTGGATGTATGGGCGCGCCGCGTCGCGGAGCTGCCGCCCGGTGTTCTGGGCAAGCTCCCAGAGGCGGATGCCCAGCTGATAGCGGCCGTTGGGCTCGCGGGAAAGTAATCCCCAGTCCGTGAGCTCGTTGACAAGCCGGTGGGCGGTGCTCAGGGGCAGCCCGGATTTTTCCGCGATTTCCGTCAGGCTGAGGGCACCCCGGGACTTTTCGAAGGCTTCCAGGATGGAGAGCACCTTCGAGGTCACAGTTCTACCGGGCTCACTGCTGCCGCCAGCCATCAAGGCTCCTCTGCGATATTCGCCCATCGTCGATGGTCGCCGGGACGTCCGATCAGAGTCTAGCCCTCGAGCAGGAGCACACGAGTTCGCCAAAGAGCTGCAGCCGGCCGGTAAGTAGAATCCGGGGAAGTATCTTCCATGGAATCCAAATGCTAATCTTGATCCATGGACACCAGAACTGGCCAGACTGACTTCTACCCCCTCTTCAGCGCACTGACCCGGCTGGAAACCGAGCTGTGGGATGCGGTCGACGCCCGCCTGCGCCAGGAATGCGGACTTCCCCTCGGCAGGTTCGAGGCGATGGTCGTCGTCTCCTCCCTTGGCACGTGCAGGGTGTTCGACATCGCGTCGGCGCTGGCCATAACAGTGGGCGGCGCCAGCAAGCTGGTTGACCGTGTTGAGGCGGCCGGGTACTGCTCGCGGAAGATGAACCCGGGCGACCGGCGCTCCTCCCTCCTTGACCTCACGGAAGAAGGGAAGGCGGTGGTCGCTCGGGGACGCGCAGTGATCGAGGCCGAACTCGCGCGCTGGTTCACCCCGGCCCTGAGTCCGCAGGAGACCACCACCCTGCTGGACCTCCTGACACGGGTCCGCAGCGGCCAGCGGCCCTCCGTGGACTCGACGGCGGCCGGTCAGTGAGCGGCGGCACCATGCGGGCCGTGGTGCTGGATGGCCCAGGGCCGGCCGAGGCGCTGGTCATTCGCGACCTGCCCATCCCCGTGCCGCTGCCGGGCCAGGTGCTCATCCGGGTCCGGGCGTTCGGGCTCAACCGCTCGGAACTGCACACCCGCCTGGGCCTGGCCGAGGGCGTCACGTTCCCGCGCGTGCCCGGAATCGAAGCTGTCGGCGAGGTGGCCGACTCCCCCGGCGGCGAGTTCCGCACCGGGCAGAAGGTCGCCACCCTGATGGGGGGCATGGGCCGCGTGTTCGACGGCGGCTACGCCGAGTACACGTGCGTGCCGGCCCGGCAGGTGATTGCCTTCGAATCAGAGCTGCCCTGGTCCGTCATCGGCGCCGTTCCTGAGATGCTGCAGACCGCCCACGGCTCCCTCACCATTGGCCTGGACATCCAGGCCGGCCAGAGCCTGCTCATCCGCGGCGGAACCTCCTCCGTCGGCATGGCCGCCGCAATACTTGCCAAGCGCCGCGGGCTCACCGTCCTGGCCTCAACGCGCGACGAAGCCAAACGGGAAGCGCTCGCCTCGATCGGCGTCGATCATGTCCTGATCGACGACGGCGACCTCGCCACTGCCGTGCGCCGCATTGTTCCGGGCGGAGTCGACGCCGCCCTCGAACTCGTCGGCACCCCCACGCTGCCCGACACGTTGCGCGCCACCCGGGTCCACGGCGTCGTCTGCTTCACCGGGATGCTCTCAAACCAGTGGACAGTCCCGGACTTCTATCCGATTGACTACATTCCGCGGGGCGTCCGGCTTACCTCCTACACAGGCGGCGCCCCCGACCTCCCCGGCGGCGTGCTCCAGGAATTCCTGCAGGCCGTCAGTGACGGCACCGTGATGGTACCCATCGGCAAGGTCTACACCCTCGATGACATCGTCCAGGCCCACACGGACATGGAGAAAAACCGCGTCAGCGGCAAACTCGTCGTCACCACGTAAGACCCACAGCCGGCAGCGAATGCTACGTCCCCCCAACCCTGTTGCGACGCCCCGCTGATTCGCAACAGTCGCTGGGGGAATACGCGACGCGCAATAATACTTGAAGCTTCAAGAGAAACTTATTGTGCCCAACACCCCCGAGCAGGAGCATTCATGCGCATCTCCGAGAAGTCCACCGATCTTGACGGCCGCCACCCGGGCACTTCGGCAGTGGCGACGACGGCCGGGTCGTCCGACCCTGCGGCTCCCCTGGTGGTGCTGTTGCACGGCCGGGGCTCAAGCGAGCGCGAGATCATTGCCCTCGCCGACCACCTGCCGCCCGGCCCGGCCTACGCCGCCGTCCGGGCGCCGATCGCAGAGGGCGGCGGCTATGCATGGTTTGCCAACCGTGGCATCGGCCGTCCGGTCGCCGAGTCGCTGACGGCATCCATGGCGTGGTTCCGAACCTGGCTCGATGCTGTCGCCCCCGCAGGCCGGCCGGTCGTGCTCGTCGGCTTCAGCGGGGGTGCAGCATTCGCTGGCGGGCTGGTCCTTGCAGATCCGCAACGATTCTCCGGTGCGGCTATTCTGTACGGCACCTTGCCGTTCGACGCCGGTGTCCCGGTCACGCCGGCCCGGCTGGCAGGCCTTCCGGTTTTCGTCGCTCAGGGCGATCAGGACAAAGTCATCCCGACGGAACTGCTGGACCGCACCTGGAATTATTTGCTGACGGATTCCGCCGCCCCCGCCTACGCCCGCCGCGACCCCGGAGGGCACCAGATCAGCGGCCAGACGCTCCGTGAACTCGCGGGCTGGATCCACGAGCGACTGTCGTTCCTGGCTCGTTCCGGAGCGAATGAAGGCACCACCGGCGGACGCTGGTCGGCCCTGCCGGACGGCACTCTTCCCCGCAGGGCCGGTCAGCGTCCCACCGTGTCATGGACAATCCCGCAGGAACAGCGCAGTGACAATGCGCCAGTGGACCTTCAGGAAAAGTTGTTCGCCAGGATCAGTTCGCTCGCCGGAGTCTCGACTTCGCAGTCCGTTATCTCCGTTCCAGGCGCGCGGGGCCTGATGATAAAGCCGGAACCTGACGCTCCCGAGGATGCGTTCCTGGTCCCCTCAGCCGGGGAGCTTGCCCACCAGCACCCGCCCCACGACGGCTCCCTCCACCTGGCCCTGCCACCCCAACTGGCCGCGGACGCAATCGCCAAGGGCTGGGCAGTGGCCCACCCGCTGGCCGGCATCCGGCCGGCTCGAGGCATGGTCATGGTCTACGGGCCCCGCGACGAGAATGAGCTGCACGTGGTCGCTGCAATGGTAGAGACCAGTCACGCCTGCGCCACAGGCCCCGACGCCCACAGGTTGTAACGTTCCGGCAGGCCGGCCCCGATCATGCACCCCGGCGTGGCTTGCGAACCCGCGCATGGCGTTTCGCATTGTGCCGCGCCCGAGTGCGCGTGGCAACGTGGCCCAGCTTCGCCTGGAGCAGGAGAAGGCGGGGAACGGCGAAGTAGACGGCAATGGGAACGACCACAAGAGTGAGCGTAAAAGCGCGCAGGATCGGTGGCCACTCCGGCGCCAAAGCGGCCAAAATACTCATCCCGATTGCGGCCAGCGGAAAGATCGCCACCCAGGTGATAGCAGCCCTCACATGGACCGATGCCACACCGACGGTTCGGTGATGATGCGCATCCGTTTCATCGGCCGCTAGCGCCTTACCCTCGTGTTCCACTCAATCTCCAAACGTCTGGTTGGAATTGATGCTACTGCGCGCTGTTTCGCGAAAGCAAACAAACGGTTGGAGTTATGATGGGGGCCATGGCCTGGGACACTGATGCGACGCAGAAGAAGATCCTCGATGCCGCAATTACCGAGTTCTCCGATCGGGGCTTCTCCGGTGCGCGTATCCATCAGATTTCGCGGATCTCCGGGTGCAACCGCGAACGGATTTACTTCTACTTTGGCGGCAAGGCCGGACTCTTTGAAGCTGCGCTCACCCGCGAACTCGTCACCGCCCTGGACGACCTTCCGGTCGCCGGCATGGGTCCTGGTGCGATCGGAGAGTTCGCGGGACGGTACTTTGATTTTTCCAGGAGCCGCCCCAGCCTCGCACGCCTTACCTTTTGGGAGGGGCTTGAGCAGGGACATCCAGTAGGAGCCGAGGCCCGCACCCTCCGCTCGGCGAACAAAGTCACCGAGATCCGGAATGCCCTACCGGCCTTGAGCGAGGCCGCGGCCGAAGACCTGCTCCTGACCATCGTCACCCTGTGCCACGCCTGGGTCGCGAGCCCGAATGTCCCCCTCGTGATCACCGGACCGCCGGACGCAGAGCGCAGGCGCGCATCCATCGTGCGCACCGGCGAACTGCTCGCTCAAGATGCCGTGGATACGGCCCAGCGGCCGTCATAGGCGCGAATACTCCGTTCCGTTCGAAAAAATAGTTGACGCTTCAACTTTACCGACGTACATTTAGTTGTAGCTTCAAGCATCACTCCCCAAGAGAACAGAATCTGATGAAAACCCTCCTGGCCCGCATATTCGGAAAGAAGACACCCATGACGAACCTCACCATCATCGGCAACGGCAACATGGCCCGCGGCATCGCCACCCGAGCACTCGCCGGCGGCCTGACCGTGGAAATCCTCGGACAGGACATCACCAAAGCGCAGGAACTGGCCGCCGAGCTCGGCGCCGGCGTCACCTTCGGGACCACCGCCGAGGCCCCGCAGGGCGCCATCGTGGTCCTCGCTGTCCCGTTCGACGCCGCCAAGAACGTCGTCAGCGCCTACGGCGAGGCCCTGACCGGCAAGACCATCGTCGACATCACCAACCCGGTGAACTTCGAGACCTTTGACTCCCTGGTCGTTGAACCCGGCACCTCCGCCGCCGAAGAAATCGCGCAGCTTGCCCCCGCCGGCGCCAACGTGGTGAAGGCGTTCAACACCACCTTCGCCGGCACCCTCGTCGCCGGAGAGTCAGGCGGACAGCCCCTGGACGTCTTCATCGCCGGCGACAACGCGGACGCCACCGCCGCCGTGAGCAGCTTCGTCAGCGTCGGCGGCATGCGCCCCCTGGTGGTCGGTCCGCTCAAGCGCTCCCGGGAACTCGAAGGCTTCCAGTTCGTCCTCATGACCATGCAGGCCAACCCCGAGTTCGCCGACTTCAACTGGGACACCGGACTTCAGGTCACCAAGTAACCCGGACAGCGATAGGCGACAAAAATATACGCAAGAGGACGACGGCGGGCCGGCCCGCCGTCGTGCTCTTGTTTGCCTCGGCGGCAGGCCTCCGGTTCAACGCTTCTTGCCCCCGACACCCGGCACGGACGCGACCTGCTTCATCCACGCCGCGATCTGGCGTTCGTCGACGTCGTCCATGGATTCGAGCTCCACACCCCGAGTCGACTTGCCCATCCCCACCGGTGTCACCGGAGGTACGGGCTCGAGCGCGGCGCCATTCACAAACATGAGCTTGACATGGCCAGCAAATCCGCCGCAGCTGAAGCACCACCCGTCGCCGACTCCGTAGTAGGACATGCCCCACTTCACTGAGCGCCGGAGGCCGGGCAGTGTCTTTGCCGCCAAAGCATCGACCGTTTCGGCGATGCCCCGCTGCGGCTGTGGCAGGCTGGCGATATATGCGAAGACCGGCTTGTCGCCGACCGCCGCTTTCGCCGGGCTTGCCCTGCCGGTCATGGCTTCCGGCAGAGTTGGGGCGACGTCAACACGCGCACCGGTGCGCGTTGCCGGCTTTTGGGCTTCCCTCTTACCGATCTCCCCGCTGGTCATGGAGGGTATTATTCCTCACCCATCGCCAGACGGAACCACAACCGTTTTCTCGCGAGCCGTATCGGGCTCTTCGGGGAAGTTGCTACCTGTCCGCAGTTATCGATTCCAGGACGGCCTGGAATGCTGGACTTACTCGTATCCCCAGGCCACCATCGTCGGACACCTCGGTAAGTTGCTCGTAGCTCGTCCCGTTCCACCAAAAGACGTGTGGACTCACCGGTGCAGGTGAATCGCTGTATCCCATGGCGGCGAATCGGGCCATTCCGTTAACCGCCGAAATGACGGTGGCGTCTTCGATGATGTGCCAAACGACTTGGTGTCGGTTCGGGACGCTCATGAGCCAGCCGAATTCTTCTCGGACGCGCTTGCCCATGACTTCTGAGGCCAAGTCGGGAAGAAGCAGAGCCCGGCTCCCGGTATAGACAGATTCACCTAACAGAGCCGTGAACGAGCCCCCTCCCGGTGCAGGGAGGGTTTCGAGTTTTTCGACTGCCAGCCCGCGAAGGTTCGCAATACCCTGGGTTCTGAGGGCTTCGAACCCGCCGAACTTGTTTGCGTTGTTGTGACTGAAAACGGTAACCGTGTCCGGGAGGTCGAGCGCGATCATCTCGACGATGCCCGGCGCGAACTCCCTGTGCGGGTAGCCGTCGATCCCTGGCATGCTCGCCTCATCATAAAGGCGTGCGAAAGTCTGCTTCGCTACATCAGCAGGGGCAAGGATGTCGAACGGATCGGGTGCGTCGAAGCTCGCCAGAACGCGTTGAAGATGTTCGCGTATCAGGTCCCGCCACAAGGATTGCGGCTGGTCACCACAAGCGGCGGCCACGTTCCAAAATCCGAATTCACGCCCGGAGTCATCGACAGCGTGGCCGGGCTGAACATGGACTTCGAGTCCCATCTCTGCGAAAACTTCGCGCGTGATCGTTCGGAAATGGTTAGCGCCTGAAATCGTGAAGAACGTGAGGTGCGAATCAAGCGGTTCCGGTTCGGGAGACTTCTTCCTGAAGATGCCCACAATGACCCGCTTTCGTTGTGGCGGTCGATCGATTCAAGTCGACACTGCCCGGCCTGGGAGTTTCTGCTGCCGTCAGTGGGCCCACAGGCTGAACCCGATTCCGATTCTGTCGCAGTCCGATGGGAACCCAGGTTGCGACCCGCCCGGTAGAGACCTCCAGCCGGAACAGGCGGCATTGCTTTAGGGGCGGGTCCGGCACACCCAAGTCATGTCCAGGGTTCCGGCCGGGAATCCAGACGTGCCCACGTATCGAGACCGAGATTCGCGTCCATCGCACTGCCCGTAAGCCGACCGGTCTGCACAGCATGTGTATGGTGCTGATATGGCTTCTCCGCAGACGCTGAGTGAGCCCGAGCGCCGCGTCGTCGCGACTTGGGCCGCAGACTGCGCTGAGCGGGTTGTGGCTTTATTTGAGGCCGAGGCGCCGGCAGATGATCGCCCCCGCGACGCCATCGCCCGGGCGCGGGCCTTCGCCCGCGGTGAACTCAGTGCCGCCGACGAGATCCGCCGGCGGTTTGTGGCCGGCCGTGCCGCACGCGAGGTGACCAGCCCTGCTGCGGTGGCTGCCGCCCGGTCCGCCACGCAAGCCGCCGCCGTCGCCCACATGGGCGCGCACGCCCTGGGGGCAGCCGCGTATGCCGCGAAAGCGGCCGGACTGGCCGCGCCCGGTCGGCCCCAGACGATCGACGACGAGATCCACTGGCAACTCGAGCACATGAGCGCCGAAGCCCGGTCCGCGCTCCGGCGCCTGCCACCGCTGGGCGCGAATCCCGCCGGTCCGCTGGGGCCAGGACTTCTCGCATCCGGAATCCTCGCCTCGATCATCCGCACGATCCAGGCCGACTTGGCCCGCCCCGACCAGCCTGCCTCCTCCAGTTGAATCTGCCGCCCGCAAGCCGGTCCCCCACCGCGACACCATCCGCCCGCACTGGTGCTGCCAGAAAATCCGATACAGCTACTGGATTCCTGGAAGCCAGCAGCTTGGCCCACGTGCCCGGGTGAGGAGACCGTCGGGACCAGCCGCCGGAGACGGTGGTCGAGGATGCCATCACCTGCTACGATCCCCAGAATCCCCACGACCGCATGCAAGTCGCTATCACTCTGGAGGTTCGCGATGCCGGACACCACCTGCCACATGTCGATCTCGCTGGATGGCTTCGTCGCCGGGCCGGACCAGAGCCGCGAGAACCCCCTGGGCAAGCGGGGGCTGGAGCTGCACCGCTGGCACATCGGCGACCCGCGGGCCAACGATGCCGACAAGGTCGCGAACGAGTGGCTCATGCGCCCACGGGGTGCGTATGTGATGGGGCGGAACATGTTCGGCCCGGTCCGCGGGGACTGGGATGAGGACTGGGCCGGGTGGTGGGGAGCCGAACCGCCGTACCACGCGCCGGTGTTCGTGCTGACCCATCACGGACACGACCCGATCCAGATGGACGGCGGAACGACCTTCCACTTCGTCACCGAGGGCTTCGACGCGGCCTACTCCGCAGCCCGCCAGGCCGCCGGGGACAAGGGCGTGGACATCGCCGGCGGGGCCTCGACCGTCCGGCAGGCACTGATCGCCGGCGTGATCGACGAGCTCACCCTCGACATCGCACCGGTCCTGCTCGGTTCGGGCGAACGTATTTTCGACGGGGTTGAATCCTTCGGCTTCGAGCCCGCCGAGGTGCTCCACTCACCGCTGGCCACCCACATCCGCTATCGCCGCGTCGGCTGACTCCGAACTGGGATCCGGCCCGCTCCGGCCCAGGTACAACCCGGTCTGAAGCCCAGGGTGTGCACATTGCGCACACCCTCCTTTTGCCCACTTCGGAGCCCCCCACCCAGGGGCCACATATGCCTGAGACCACTCCCAACGGCCAATAAGCTCGTCCAGCGACGGTAATCCGACCTCCCCGATCGGTGTGACGGGTCTCCCCCCGGTGCGAGAATGTCTGCATGCTCACCTTCCTGGAGACTGAACGACTTCTGCTCCGGCAGTTCACCCCCGACGATGCGGAGCTACTCGTGGAACTGGACAGCGATCCGCGCGTGATGCGGTACATCACCGGCGGTATCCCCACCCCCCGGGGCGAGATAGAAGGCGATTTCCTCCCGGCATTCCTCGACTACTACCAGCGCTTTCCCGGCTACGGGTTCTGGGCCGCGATCGAGAAGACGACCGGGGAATTCCTCGGCTGGTTCCACTTCCGGCCAGGCCCCGACGATCCACAAGATCAGCCGGAACTGGGCTACCGGTTGCGCCACGCGGCCTGGGGAAAGGGGCACGCGACGGAGGGATCGCGGGCGCTGATCGCCAAGGGGTTCACCGAGTTCGGGGTGCAACGGGTTGTAGCCTCGACCATTGCAGTCAACACGGCCTCCCGAAGGGTGATGGAGAAATCCGGGATGCGCCTCGTACGGGCCTTCGTCGCGGACTGGCCGGTGTCCGTTCCGGGCGAAGAGCGCGGCGACGTCGAGTACGCGATCACCCGAGATGAATGGGAGACTGACGATTCCCGCCTTCGTCCCCAGTGACCCGCCCGTATCCGCGCGCGGCCAAGGTTGCCCTTCAGCAGCTTCAGTGCCCCCCGCGCGGAAACCAGTTCGAAGGCTTCGATGCTTCCGTCGCGGTCCTCGCCAGCCAGGCATGCGCACAACTGCGTGAGTTCATCCAATCCCGGCTGCTGCACGGCGTAAGCGGCCGCAGCGGTGACGATGCCGCTCTCCGGGCTGGACTCGCCTCATCGATGCTGGTCGGGATCGTCACCAGCAGGCGGATCATCGGCGTGCCTGTGCTGGTCGACGCGGACACGGAGAAACTGGTGGCGACCGTAGCTCCGGCGATCCAGCAGATCCTGGTCGGCGCACCCTCCCAGACTGACCGGATCGTGGAAGGCACCGGCGCGTGACTGCCATTGAAAGTCATGTCACATAGGACTCGTGGGCTGCATGAACTCGTGTCAGCTGAAATAGGCAGGTAGGGGCCCAGCCACCAGCAACGGCATCAGGTGTACAGGGGCTTGGACAATGTCCACGCTATCTTTGGCCGGACAAAGGTCCGCCAGCCCCTCCCGGCCACACGCCAATTCGAAGTCATGGTGGCCTGACTGCGCTGACCCTACACGGCCGGGGAGTACGCGGACCTCCGCGTCCTCCCGGAAAACCTGACAGCGACCGATCAACGTTGAAGCCCGGATTAGACTCACGCACACGGGCAAGCCCCCCGTTCCTCTGCGGCTTCCCACCGGATGTCACCATCACCGATCAGGACCCCTATGCGGAGATTGCATGTTTCCTGAAGATCCATCGCGGGAATGTGGCCCGAACATTCAAATGAACGCGCGCACCCAACGGTTCACTTGACAATATTTCTGAGTCAACTCAAAATTGAGTAGGCTCATGTTTAACCAAACCGTACGTCATAGAGGAGCAGCACGCCATGAGGGCATTCGTCGTCACCAAGTACAAGGAGCCGCTTCGCGCAGCAGACGTCCCTGAGCCGACCGTCGGCGACCGCGATGTGCTGGTCCAGGTCCAGGCAGCTGGCCTCAACCAATTGGACGAAAAGATCCGCCTGGGTGAGTTCAAGCAGATCCTCCCGTACAAGCTGCAGCAGATCCTTGGCAACGATGCCGCCGGCACAGTCATCCGTGTCGGGGCAGAGGTGTGCGGCTTCAAACCCGGTGACGAGGTCTACGCCCGCCCCGACAAAGACCGCATCGGCACGTTCGCCGAACGCATCGCCATCACCGAGGCCGATCTGGCACTGAAACCCGCATCGATCAGCATGGAGGAGGCCGGCTCACTACCGCTGGTTGCACTTACGGCGTGGCAGGCCCTCGTTGAGCAAGGCAACGTACGTCCGGGGCAGAAAGTCCTCATTCACGCCGGGGCCGGCGGGGTCGGGTCGATCGCGATCCAACTCGCCAAGCACCTCGGCGCCACCGTCGCGACCACCGCCAGTGCCTCCAACGCCGACTTCGTGCGCGATCTCGGCGCGGACACTGTGATCGACTACCGTACGCAGGACTTCGAACAGCTCCTCACCGGGTACGATCTGGTGCTCGACAGCCTCGGCGGGGAGAACCTCGTCAAGTCACTGCGCATCCTCAAGCCCGGCGGGAAGGCGATCGGAATCGCCGGCCCGCCGGACCCGGCATTCGCGCGCAAAGCCGGCCTTAACCCTGTGCTGCGCCTGGCGATCGCGGGGCTCAGCAGCAGGATCCGGCGGCAGGCGAAGAAGCTCGGCGTCAGCTACGAGTTCCTCTTCATGCGTGCCAGCGGCGACCAGCTGCGCCAGATCACCGCCCTGGTTGACGACGGCGTGCTGCGCCCGGTCGTTGGACGGGTCTACGACTTCGCCCAGACCCCACAGGCGCTCGAGTCGCTGGCCAAGGGCGGCCTCCGCGGCAAAGCCGTCGTCACCCTTCCCTCCTGAGCCGCTGGCAGCCATTCACCTCACAGACCACCCAGGAGGACTACCAGCATGAGCAGCTTTGACACCCCGAACGGCTCTGTCGTCACCTCGTACGCGAAGGCCGCCACACGCTCCATCACTTCAGGTGGCGTCACCTACGCCTACCGCGAGCTGGGGCCCAAGACCGGCATCCCCGTCGTATTCTTCGTGCACCTTGCCGCGACCCTGGACAACTGGGACCCGCGCATCATCGAGCCCATCGCGAAGAACCGCCACGTCATCACCTTCGACCAGCGCGGTGTCGGCGCCTCCACCGGGCAGGTGCCCGACAACGTCGAGGCGATGGCCGACGACGCCTACACCTTCATCAAGGCCCTCGGGTTCGACCAGGTCGACGTCTTCTCCTTCTCAATGGGCGGCATGATCGCCCAGGACCTGGTCCTCAAGCATCCCGACCTCGTCCGCAAGCTCGTGCTGGCTGGTACCGGGCCGCAAGGCGGCAAGGACATCGACGAGGTCGTCGGCACCACCTACTGGGACGTCCTCCGCGCGACCCTGACGCGCTCGGACCCGAAGGAGTTCCTGTTCTTTAACCGCAACGCGACCGGCAAGCCGGCCGCGAAGGCGTTCATCAAGCGCTTGCAGGAGCGCACTGTCGACCGCGACAAGCCGATCAGCACCAAAGCCTTCCAGACTCAGCTGAAGGCAATCCGGAAGTTCGGCCGCTCCGCGCCGTCGGACCTGTCAAGGCTCACCCACCCCACCCTCATCGCCAACGGCGACAACGACCGCATGGTGCCGTCGGTCCTGTCCGGGGACCTGCACCGGCGCATCAAGGGATCCGAGCTGATCATCTACCCCGATTCGGGCCACGGCGGAATCTTCCAGTTCCACGACAGGTTCTCCCCCGTCGCCGTAGAATTCCTCGCCCACTGACCAGCACGTACCTGACAAGATCCCGCTAGCAGAGCAGAGAGTCACTGTGGCTGTGCCCGTCCGTGAATACGGGCGGGCACAGCCATTGGCGTGACTATCCCGGCATGTGACGTGAAGGCCAAGGCACCAGGCGATCGATTCGGGCGGGAGTGGTGCCACCGCGCTCACTTTTGGTGAACGCGGTGGCACCGGTTGTTCCCTTATGCGTTCGTCGCCGCCAACTGCGGGTAGACCGCTTCGAGCGGTGCGCTGAGTCCGGCCTTGAGCTGGACAGACGTGTCGTCGGCGAGGACCTCGTACTGCCCTGCCTCGGTGGCGTCGAACACGGTGCGCACCAGCACGGCCGGGTCGAGCTTCGGGTCGGTGGCATGCGCGGCCATCGCGGTGTCGACGTATGCGACATGGACGCCGACGACGTGCACGCCGGCGGGGGCGAGTTCGAGGCGGAGGGAGTTAGTCGCGGACCAGAGGGCGGCTTTGGTCGCGCTGTAGATGCCGGCGACGGCGTACCAGCTCAGGGCCGAGTGGATGTCGATGATCATCGCTCCGTCCTTCACCGACAAGACCGGGGCGAACGCGCGGGCGACGAAGAGGGGCCCGAGAAAGTTCGTCTCGACGTTCCTGCGGATCTCCTCGTCCGTGTGGGTGAGGATCCCGGCACTGGAGACCGACGCGCCGGCGTTGTTGATCAGCACGGTCACATCCGGTGCCGCCTCGACCGCCGCCTGGATGGAGGCGGAGTCGGTGACGTCCAAGGCGAGCGGAACGATGCGCTCGTCGTTCCAAGTGCGGGGGGTGCGGGCGGAGGCATAAACCTTTGCAGCTCCCCGGGCGAGTGCTTCGTGCACGAACTGCGTGCCGATTCCGCCGTTGGCTCCGGTGACGAGGACGACTGCTCCGTTGAGTGAGGGCATGGCTGTTTCTTCTTTCTGATCGGTACGGGGTAGGTAAAGTCGGTGGCGTGCGACCTGCGGCAGACGATTAGGCGTGCGCCAAGGCCGGATAGTCGGTGTACCCGGCCGCGCCGCCGCCATACAGGGTTGCCGGGTCCACCTCGTTCAGTGGCGCACCGGTGCGCAGGCGCTTAACAATGTCGGGGTTCGCCAGGGCGAAGCGGCCCAGCGGCGCGATGTCCGCGAGCCCGGCGTTGATGTCGTCGGCAATCTGCTCGCGGTCGCGCCCATAGCGGACGACGAGGATGGCCGCAGGCCACGCGTCGCGGAAGGACCGCAGCAGTTCGTCGTCACCGAGGTGGTGTACGTGCAGGTACGCAAGGTCCAGTGTGGCGAGTTCGCCGACCAGGTGGCGGTACTGTGTCCGGACGTCGGCGGGGTCCCCTTCATTGATTCCGCCCAGCGGGAACGCCGGTGAGATGCGGATGCCGGTCCGGTCTGCCCCGATCTCCTCGGCCACCGCGCGGGCGACCGCGACGACGAACCGGGACCGGTTCTCCACGGATCCGCCGTATTCGTCCGTGCGGTGGTTCGAGTTTGGCGAGAGGAACTGGTGGAGCAGGTACCCGTTTGCGCTGTGGATCTCCACGCCGTCCGCTCCCGCTGCGATAGCGGAGGCTGCGGCGTGGCGGAACCCGGCGATGGTGGCCTGGATGTCTTCGGCAGTCAGCTCACGCGGCACCGGCGTCTTCTGCGGGCCCGTTGGAGTGAACATGTCCTGCTCGGACGAGATCGCCGACGGGCCCACGGGCTGACGGTGGTGCGGGGTGTTATCCGGGTGCGACATCCGGCCGACGTGCATCAGTTGGATGAACAGGGCCCCGCCGCGTGCATGCACCGTGTCGGCGATCTTTCGCCATCCCTCGATGTGTTCAGGAGTGTAGATGCCGGGGGTGTTCAGATAGCCCTGGCCATCCTCGGACGGCTGCGTGCCCTCGGTGATGATCAGCCCGAGCGAGGCGCGTTGGCCGTAGTACTCCGCGGCCAGTTCCCCGGGGGTGCCATCAGGGTTTGCGCGGCTCCGGGTCAGCGGGGCCAGCGCGAGCCGGTGCGGCAGCTCCACATTGCCGAGGGTGAAGGGTTGCCAGAGGGAGGAAGTCATGTGTGCGGTCCTTTGCGTCGCGGGGTAATAGCGCCACCACTCTGCCGGGGCGGAACACTGGGGTTCGGCCCGTGCGTGGGAGAATGAACGAAGGAACATTCGAACCCACACAGTAGTGACTACACTCATAACTGAGTGCAGTCAGAATCTATTCCGGAGGATCCATTACCATGTCTCTCGCCTCCCAGCCGGTCGGACGGCGCGAGCGGAACAAGCAGCAGAAGCTGGACCGCATCACGGCCGCGGCAAGCGAGCTGCTGGCCGAGCACGGCATCGAGGATGTCACGACCCAGCAGATCGCCGACAAGGCGGACATAGGCACCGGGACCCTGTTCCTTTACGCGAAGACCAAAGGCGAACTCCTCCTCCTGGTGCAGAACGCACACTACGCCGAAGCGCTTCAGCAAGGTCGGGCTGATGCCGAAACCACCCCGGATATCCTCGATGCGGTGCTGGCAATCGTACGGCGGATCGTGGAATGCAACCGCGTCCAGGTCGACAACGGACGCACGTACCTGCGGGAAATGGTCTTCGGTGATCCCACGGAGCCCCGTCACGCTGAGGCCCTCTCCATCGTCGCGGAGACCGAGGAGGCCATCGCTGCCGTCCTGGTCAGGCAGGAGCCGGCTCGTGCGCACGATGCCGCTACGACGGCCCGCATCGTCAGCGCCATCATGTTCCTCAGCATGGCAGCGACCGTGAATGCCGCATTGAGCATCGACGAGATTGTTCAGGACATCCGGACACAGGTCGGCGTACTGCTGTCTCACTGACGCAATCAAGTGCTCGCGCCAACGCCCGGTGTCCACCAATTGCCTGGGGTCGTGGACCGGCAGAAGAACGGCCACCGCTGCTGCACTGAATGCGCAGCCGGACTCTCTCAGCGGACGAGGGGGCACCGTGCGGTTCCAGGCAAATGATTTTAGACGCCGGACTTCCAGTTAGGCGTTGCCCTCAGCACCCCGCAAACCCGCCGAATCTTCTGTGTGCTGGAGCCGGGCGCGCGGTTCGCGGCATTCCGGGTTCTTAAGTCCGGCCGGGCAGCAGGTGGGGTCCCATCCGATCGGTCCGGGTCGCCAGGAGTGCGTCGGTAAGCCGCCGGACGTCCCTTGCCCGCACTTCGTCTGTGGGTGGCACGGTGCAGGACTCGCTGGTGCAGGTCAGCAGCGCTGCCGTGACCTCCGCGATCAGAGCCGGGGATGGGCTAAACCGGTATCCGCCGTCGGCAGGGTCGTTAGAAGAATTCAGCGCCCTGGTGATGAACACGGCGGCCTGCGTCCTGCTCGCCATGCCGAGTTTCCTCAGAATGGTTGAGGTCAGATTCTTCACGGTCTTTTCCGCCAGCGACATTTCCTGGCTGATCTGGCGGTTGGTCAGCCCTCTCCCCAGTCGGATGGCGGTATTCATTTCCTGTCTCGTAAGGGTCAGGAGTCTCCTATCCAGGGACTGGGTTGCGTGCCCGACGAGCGGGGTAACGAGCGCGGTCCGGAACCGGCCGCTGTACGCGGTGTGCCCGGCCAGGGCACGGCGGATGAGCCTGAGCTGTTCGCAGCTGCCGTCCTGTTTGGACAGGCACCCCCATGCGCCGGCCAGAATCGAGTCGATCAGCACGACTTCGTTGGCATCTCCGGTCATCAGGAGGCACCGGATGGTCGGGTCCGCCGCAGCGATGGCCCGGCATACGTCGGCACCTGAACCGTCCGGGAGATCATCGTCAAGGATGACCAGCTCCGGGCGGAGGGCAGGGATTCGCCGGAACGCCCGGTGCGCGGATCCTGATTCTCCGGCGATGCTGAGACCTTCGGACTCCAGCAGATGGCGCAGGCCCCGTCTCACGACCTCGTGGTCGTCCAGCAGATAGAGGCCCCGGCCGGCCAAAGGGGGCGGCGGGTGGATTTCCGGTTCAGCCATCATCGCCATTACGTTCCTTCGCTTTTAAGGCACCGAAGGCGTGCTGGATGATCCCGTCCGGTCCCCATCCAGCGTGCATCCATGCGCACACTGCCCGACGGGCCCCACACTAAACCGATAGGGCCGACCCAACAAGGGCCCGCGGGGGTGGATCCGTGGCTTTTCTGAACGTGTTCTGCAGACAACCGGTGTCGTAACCTCAGAGCGCCACTAGTGCTCCGTCGGGGAGTATGGCCCAGAGCACGCTCGGGCGGCGTCGGGCGCTCTTGGACGCTGCGCGCTTCTCCGATGGCGCTCATGATCCCGTGGTTCGAACGTGTCGGCCGAGGATTTCGGCGCGTTTCCTGACCGCGCTAACGTAATCGGTGAAAGCCTGCTGCGTGTCGGACGCAAACTCCCGGAGCAGCAGCCCGCAAAGCGGGCCAGTGAACTCTTCTCTTACGAGCAGGTGCGTCATGCCGCCCAGCGGTTCAAGCGTGAAGGTGCGCACCCCGGTGAGCAGGCCCAGAGGCAGGCCCTGGGTCCAGGTCATCACCTCGCCGGGCATCTGCTGGACGCGCAGCCGGAAGGTGCGCTCCCCTCCGGTGTGGGTTCGGATTCTGATGGTGCCACCGTTGCGCAACTCGCCCCTGATGTGCGTGATGCCGGATTCCCAGACGGTGAAGTTCCGTGCATCGGTGATGACGTCCCAGACGGTGGAGCTTCGGGCTTTGATCAGTGTCTCGGCACCGACCGAGTGCCTGGCCATGCTGTGACCCTGGCCGAGAGGGCGCCGGGTTGTGGGCACCTGGTCTGTAGACATCAGCCCGCAACCCAAGGCATTGGCCGCGGGACCGGACTGCCGACGCGACCAGCCAGGCATCGGCAGGCTCCACGGCCGATAGCGCCGGCAAGGGACAGCGCCGCGTTCTGGACGGCCATGACACCGCAGCCCTCCGCGGCCGGCAGATCGTGCATCACCAGCACGACGCTCCCTACTGATTCTTCAGACAAGGGGTTCTCCTTTTCTAAACGGAGTGACAGCCGGATAGTAGCCCGGCTTCCTGTGGGCAGCCAGAGAGTCCACTGATCGGGTTATGCCTCGCAGCCTCGGCCGGTCCGAACCGCCTGCGGGAACGCCCTCGACGGCTGGCAACCGGCCACCGTGCCGCCCAATGGCATGGAGCGACAGTCTGGAGGTTGCGCAGAAGGACACCGCACCCTGGTCGAGGACTAAGACACCACCTCGTCCATGGTCATTGCATCTGCTGCCACGCGGTGCTGGGTCGATGGCGCTCTCAGACCAGAGCCTTGGTCTTGATTCTTTCGAATTCATCAGCGCTGATTGTTCCGGAGTCCCGAAGAGCCGTGGCTTTGGAGATCTCGTCGCTCGGACTCGGTGCAGCGACGCTGCGGATGTAAGCATCCGAGGCCTCCCGGTTCTCCTGGGCCCGTGCCATGGACCGCTCCGTCATGCCCTTACCGCGGGCAATCACGTAGACCAGCACACCCAACAAGGGCACGAAGACCAGGAAGAGGATCCAGACGGCTTTCCACCAACCGCTCAGCATGTCGTCGCGGAACAAGTCGCCGATGACGGCGAACAACGCCCAGAGGAAGGCGATGAACGCGTAAACGAGGAAGAACCACCAGAAAATATCCCAAAAGTTTTCCCAGAAACTCGTGTCAACTTCCCTGCTTTCTGTAGGAGCGGAGTGGGTAGGGAATGCAGCCGGGCAGGACTGAGGCTAGCTGCAGACCTGCCCGGAGGGGCCTTGAGGTCAGCATTTAGTCGCCGTTTGGAGGTCACTGACCGCGGCCTGGACGTTGGCGGCGTCGTCCCGCAGGGAGGCGGCCGCCTGAGTAAGGGTGGCATCATCCGGGACGGCTCTGACGGCTGCGTCGAACTTGTTTTCGGCCGTCTTAACTGCGTCCATTTCGTCTTTGGCTACATCCTGGCTGGCCTTGACCAGGTCGTCGTAGGTCTTCGCGACCTGTTCCCGTGCCGATTTGATCTGTTCTATCGTGGCACCAGGTTTAAGTGTCTGTTTGAAATTTGTCAGGGATCCGGCGAAGGCACTGGCAGCAGCGCAGGCCTGCGAAACGTTCTTCTCCGCTCTGGCGCTGCTGACACTGGTGCCGGGGCTGGACGTGCCGCAACCCGTGAGCAGTACGATGGCTGCCCCGGCTGCGATCGATCCGGCGAGGATCGGGTGTGGTCTGGACACTGGAGGCCCCTTTCCGAAATGAAATGCGGCAGGGAACCCTGCCGCACGCAAGTCCGACCATTGTCTACCCGTAACGCGGGCGTGGGCCTCATCCGGGGAAGGTGATACGTAGCGGCAGAACCACGAGTTCACCGGACTCGAGATGGCCTCCACTACCAACCGGATTGAAGGCGGCACGAACGCCCAACTCAGACTTATGCTCCACAGCCACCGGGGCATGAGCGAAGAGCACCAAAAGCGAGCCATCCCGAGGTAGGACTCGAACTGCATTCCCTCCATTTCGTCCCGGCAGCTGAGCACCAGTCCCGGAGTCACCGCCACGGGGCAGGTGCCGGGAGATCCGACGGCACCGGAGGGCTAGGACTCATGGCGCAGACTAACGGAGAAGCAGGTCCCAGCCGTCGGGTCTGGTTAGGGTGGAGGATGACCGGAGAACCGAACACCTGGCACGACAAGCACAAGGCTTCCCTCACCCGCGGGCAGCAGGCCGCGGACCTCATGCGAAACGGGATGGGGAGCTGGCCTTTCGTGGGAGGTTTCATCGCCTTCATGCTGGTCTGGGCCGCCGTAAACACCTGGGCGCTGGCGACCCATGCCTGGGATCCGTACCCCTACATCCTTCTTAACCTCTTTCTGTCCATGCTGGCCGGTCTGCAAGGAGCAATTCTGCTCATCGCCGCCAAACGCCAGGATGCCATCGCAGGGGCCATGGCCCAGCATGACTACACTACGAACCTGAAGTCCAAGGAAGAGATCGATCTCCTGATGGACATTAACCGCCAGCAGTTGGAGATTCTCCGCGAACTTCAGCAACTCACAGAACACGGACCAAACGAAAGCAGCCTTTCAACTAGCGCCCGCCCGGCCTAAAAGATGAACCGATACCGGCAGCCGGCAACCCTGGCTAACGGCTCAGGCGTTCCGCAAAGAGGTGCCCCGTAAAACGGCAGCGAAGCCTCCCGTAAGCGGGCCCCCGACGTGCCACACCCCGGGCAGTGACCTGCGGTGCCGTTGTCATGAGTTGTCTGATGGGGCGCTCACAGAGTGCGCCAAGGCAGCGCGCGTGTGGAAATTTCGTTGTTCGACAACCCCGGTTGGCGGGCGGATACTGAAGAACCATGAAGCCTACCCAAAGCGGGTTGCGCATCCAGCTTCTCGGCTCGTTCATCGTGTACGTCAACGGGAACGCCGTCGAGAACAGCCACTGGCGGCTGCAGAAGGCAAAGGCCGTGGTGGCAATGCTGGCGCTGGCGCGTGGTCAGCGTAACCGTCGCGAGCAGGTACTGGACCGCCTGTGGCCTGACATGGAGCCGGTGGCCGCCGCACGGAATCTGCATCAGACCCTGTACGTCGCTCGCCGTGCGCTCGCTAGCGCTGGAGCCGGCAACGACGGGCTGCTCGCCATCCGCGGTGAAGTGGTCGTGCTGGATGACACTGGCCCGGTCGATGTCGATGTCCTGCAGTTCGAGCGTTCGGCCGTGGCAGCGTTGGCTGCAGGTGTCGAGGCCGGCCTGCGCGATGCGGCCGACTTGTACACTGGTGATCTTCTGCCGGAACTGCCGGATGCGGACTGGCTGACGACACGCCGCGATGAGCTCCGGGAAATCCATCGCGAGGTACTGGTGAAACTGGCGTCCACGGTGGCGCAACGCGCACCGGAGGAAGCGTTGGTCATCCTCACCCATGCGCTCGAATCCGATCCCGTCCACGAGGGAGCCGTGCGCGCGCAGATGGTGGTGCTGGCTGGGATGGGCCGGCGGTCGGAAGCATTGGCACGATATGAGCGGCTGGTCGACGAACTCCTCGACGCGTTCGGGACCGACCCGGACACCCGGACGGTGGAACTGTTTCGCGAATTGTTGACCGGCTCGCCGCCCGAGGAACGCCTCCACGAGCCCGCCGGAGTGACCGGCAAAGACGATGCCATCGGCTATCTGCCATCCCCGTTGACGAGCTTCATCGGGCGCGAGCGTGAGCTCGTTGACGTCGAGCGGCTGATGGGCCATGCTCGCCTGCTCACCCTCACCGGGGCTGGCGGCAGCGGCAAGACCAGACTGGCCTTGGAGGCCGCGAAGACAGTTCGTCCTGAGTACGTGGACGGAGTCTGGTTCGTTGACCTCGCGGCCGTTGGGGAGTCGCTGCTGGTGGCCGATGCCGTAGCCGAGGTCCTCGGGTTGGATTCCGGCGCTGCACCAAGCCGCGTGCAAGCGCTGGTCGACCAACTGCGGCGACGCTCGCTGCTCCTCGTGCTGGACAACTGCGAACACTTGCTCGCGGCCTGTGCGCAACTCGTCGTCGCGCTACTTGACGGATCCCCTGGGGTTAAAGTGCTGGCCACCAGCCGGGAGCCACTCCATGCCGACGGGGAGTACACCTACCGGGTGCCGTCATTGCCCCTGCCCCTGCCCCTGCCCCTGCCCTCGCCCCTGCCGACTGACGCTCTGGACCTGGCCGTGCTGGGCCGTCTGCCCTCTGTCCGGCTTTTCGTTGAGCGGGCAGCGCAGGTCCGGCCGGGTTTCGCGCTCGACGCCGACAACGCGCAGGGGGTGACAGAGTTGTGCCGACGGCTCGACGGGATGCCGCTGGCTCTCGAATTGGCCGCGGCCAGGACGGCCGTACTCGAACCCGCCGAGATCGTCCAGGGATTGGGCGATGCTTTGTCCATGCTCGGCGGGGGAACCAGCGGCGTCACACGGCACCAGACGCTGCGTGGCACCTTGGAATGGAGCCACGAACTGCTCACCAAACCGGAGCAGGTTCTGCTGCGCCGGCTGTCTGTGTTCGCGGGTGGTTTCACCCTCGACGCTGTGGCAGCAGTCTGCGCTGACGCGCCCCTCCAGCAGGTCGAACTGCTCGACCTGTTGGCCAAGCTGGTGGACAAGTCTTTGGTGGTCACCGAAAGGAGGGGCGCCGGGACCCGATACCGGCAATTGGAGACGGTCCGCCAGTTTGGCCAAGAGAATCTCGATCATGCAGGTGAGGCGGCTCAACTGGCGGCTGCGCATTGCGCCTACTTCCTTGCCGTCGCCGAATCCCACAATCCCGAACGGGCCACCGGGGTGGTCATCGAACAGCCGAAGTTGCTCGACCGCGAGCACGACAACCTGCGCGCTGCGCTGCGCTGGTCGTGCGCCCACGAGCCCGGGACCGCGCTCCGGCTCGCGGCCAGCCTGTGGCGGTTCTGGTTCCTCCGCGGTCACGCGGTCGAGGGAGCACGTTGGGTGGAGCGTGCCTTGGCGGTGGCTCCCGACCCGACCCGGCCGCGCGCGGCTGCCCTGATCGGCCTGACCGGGCTGGACAGCCGGCAGGGCCGTGGCGATCGGCATCGGGCGCTCGGCGCGGAGGCCCTGGCAATTATGCGGGAGATCGGCAACCCCGACGAGGTGACGATGGCCCGGCTCATTGAGACCTCGCTCGCCTGGAGCACTTTCGACCTGGACGAGGCCGAACAGCTGGCGGCCGACGTGCACACCGAGGCAGTCGAGGGTGGCAGACCCGAACATTGCGCAGCCAGCAGTTGGCTGCTCGGCCAGTGCGCGTTGTCCCGGGAGGACGGACCACTCGCCGCCCGTCACCTAAACACCTGCCTGAGCGAACTCGCGCAGTCTGAGACCAGCACTCCACCCTTCCTGCCGGTGATCACGCCCAGCCTGCAACTGGTCCCGATCGCCGGACGGTTGGTGCCCTGCGTCGAGGAAACCCTGCTGTTGGGCCGGCGGGTCGGCGTCATCCAAGCCAAAGGCTACGTGCTGTCCGCGATCGGCTACGCGGCCAGGCTTTCGAGAGACACGCAGTCTGCGATATCCGTCATCACGGATGCAGCCGAACATTTCGCCGAGTTAGGAGATGACCTGGCCAGGGCGCAAACACTCCACCAACTTGGCTGCATTCTGCGCGACTGTGGCGACCACAGTGCGGCCGATGAGGCCCTGTCCTTGGCGCGGGAGCTTCGGCTCGGTCTGGGCGACCGACGCGGCGAGCTGCTGACCGAGATTAATATCGCCCTGCTCCGCGCCATGGGTGGTGATATCGACCGCGGCCTGACAGACGCTCGGCGTTGCCTTTCAGGGTTCGAGTCCGCGGGAGATCAGGTGGGAATGGGCGCCACGCTGACCATTCTCGGTGCCGCCGAACTGATCTCCGGGGAGGTCCGGGCAGCGCGGGAAATGTACAGGCAGGCAGCGGAAAAAGTCGCCCCATGGCGGCGACACACTGGCTGGCAACGGTTGATGGTGGCAGAGCTATCCAACGAGCTCGGCGACCCACATCGGGCGGCCCGAGAAATTGACAAGGCTGGGGAAATTTTCGACCGAACGAAATGCCTCATCGCCGGTCAGCGGCTGGCCGCACTGCGTAGGCGGGACCCGGATGATGATGTTGAGACGGCGTTGAGTGCTCGTTGAGTACGGTTCACTAGCGTGATTCCTGGATCTGACAAATAGATCTGACCAACCAACAGCAATCAGGAGGAACGCATCGTGACAACGACGCAGACTGGGCCGACCCGTATCGGCGAGGCCACCATCGCCGAGTTCGCCGCCGGGCTGCGCGGCACGGTCGTCAGGCCAGGGGACGCGGACTACGACCACGAACGCAGCATCTGGAACGGGGCCCACGACCGGCGCCCGACGCTCATCGCACGCTGTGCGGGTGTGGCAGACGTGATCCGCACGGTCGATCTCGCGCGCAGCGAGGGGTTGCCGTTGTCGGTTCGCGGCGGTGGACATTCGATCCCCGGGTTTTCCACCGTCGACGACGGTATCGTGCTGGACCTTTCGCTGATGAAGGGGGTCCAGGTGGACCCTGCCCGCCGCCGCGTGGCGGCACAGGCAGGGTGTACCTGGAAGGACCTGGATGCAGAGACCCAGCAATTCGGGCTTGCGGTGACCGGTGGCCTGGTGTCCTCAACCGGCATCGCCGGCTTCACCACCGGCGGCGGCATCGGCTGGCTCGTGCGCAAGCACGGGCTGGCCAGCGACAACCTGGTCGGCGCCGACGTCGTCACTGCTGACGGGCAGTTTATTCACGCCAGTGCCGATGAGCACCCCGATCTGTTCTGGGGGCTGCGCGGCGGCGGCGGCAATTTCGGTGTGGTGACGTCCTTCGAGTATCAATTGCACGAAGTGGGGCCCATGGTCCTTTCCGGCCTGGTTTTCTACCCCGCAGAAGAAGCGGAGCAGGTGTTGCGCGGCTATCGGGCGGCCTGCGCGGCGGCCCCCGATGAGCTGACCACGCTGGTCAACATGACCATGGCGCCGCCGGTCCCGTTCCTGCCAGAATCAGTGCACGGCAAGCCGGTCATCGCTGTGGGAGGGTGCTGGTCCGGCGATCTAGATGCCGGCGAGGCTGCCACCGCACCCTTCCGGTCATTGGGCACGGTCATCGCCGATGTGTTCACGGCCAACCCGTACGCGGGATGGCAGCAGGCGCTCGATCCGCTGTACCCGCGGGGCGTGCACAACTATTTCCGCTCGGCATTTCTGCGCGCCGCCGACGACGCGTCCGTGCGCGTGCTGCTGGACTCGTTTGCGGCATTGCCCAGCGCCATGACGCAGATTCACCTGCACCACCTTGGCGGCGCGGTCGGCCGGGTTCCTGCCGAAGCAACGGCCTTCGCACTCCGCGACCAGGAATTCATCGTCAATGTTGTTGCGCGCACGCCGACAGCGGAAGGCTTCGCGGATGTCGTCGAATGGGCCCGGGGCGTGACGTCTGCGCTCGGTCCGGATGTGACGGCCTACGTGAATTTCACAGGTGAAGCGAATACGGCGCTCGTCCGGGCGTCGTACCCGGCGGATACATACCGGCGGCTCGTGGAACTGAAAAACGAATACGACTCCACCAATCTATTCCGGTTGAACCAGAACATCGCCCCCACGGTGTGACAGCACTGCCTGCGCCAGAGGCACCTCGGATGGGTCCGCTGCACCCAGCAAACCCCTTACCTGAAGTTGCGTGAGTTGAGGCAGGAAGATCCCTGGGTTTCCGGGGGTCTTCCTGCCCGTCTCGTGGGAAGCAGGCAAGGAGCGAGCCACAAAGCAGCAACGGCAGGAAACTCACTCCGGTGTGGACAACGTACACACCCCTCTTGGCCGGACAAACGGGAACCAGCCTTCCCCCACGCCACCGGTAAGCCCGCATTCCGGAGAAAAACATCTTCAAGAAATCCCCGCAGGTCATGTCGTCAGTAGGACCCCACGGCATGAATAGGTATTAGGCCAACCACAGCCACCAAAACAACTCGGAAAGGAGACCCGGATGACCCACCCCCCTCGAACGAGGGGAAACACAGCGCCCGAGGTGGGACTCGAACTGCATTCCCTCCCCCGCACACACTGGACTCCCCGGACATGCGGAATCCGGCCCGGTTCGAAGGCCGAAGTGTGGACAAAGTACACATTCCCAAATTGCCCAGTTCAAAGCATCGCAGCCACGTGCCGCCCCCAAGAAGTGAAGAGCGCACTCCAGGCGATCTGGGCATCACACACCTGAATTCAGACGACCCACGCGCGCACGTCTTGATGGCCTCGATTAAGCTGATGCGCTCTCGTCGGCCCGTCTGAACACCCGTCGCACGCCGCCTCGCGCGAGCATGAGAACGATGATCACTGCAGTCACTTGAAAGAAGCCACCGAGACGGACAGCGTCGCCGAATACCAGGTCAACCAGTCCGAGCACCATGAACTTGCTCCCCGGCAGCACCAGCAACAGGGTGAACGCGCTGACAATTCGAACCCGCCGAGTATCGGCCGACCGGATCCGCGCAACGATTTTCTTCTTCGCCCACAGCACGACTTCAAGGACGACCTTCAGCAGGATCGCCGTCAAGAGCGCCAACAGGAATGTTTCGGATATGACGTCGGGAAACAGCTGGATGAACACACCCAGCACCACGAGATAGACCAGCACGTCGACCAGATCTATTGGACGGATCCGCATCCAGCGAGTATATCGACGGCGCCCGGACCGCCCTCTTGCCCGATTAGGATTCCTTCCGCTTCGCTCAGGCCCTGCAAGTGCCCCACCCGCCCCACGCAGACCCAGAGCAGTCCGTTTGCCCGTTCCACGGTCTGCCCCATAAGAGTCGTTCACGCGTGGTCTCGGTCTCTCCGCGACCAGGATGTAACCAAGGTCCGCCGCCCTCGACTCGCGGATCTGGCTCCCAGCTAGGGGTGCCGACCTGTCAATGAGCAGCTGGTCGGCAAGTACTCCCGTTCGTGCTCTACGTGGACGGGGTCTTACGCCGGCCTTCCAGCAGGGCAAGAGTAGCCCAGGATAAAAGCGCTGGGACCAGGATCAGCAGGACGAAAACCCACCACTGGTAGTGGAAGCTCCACAGCAGGACGAGCCCACCCACGACGAGTCCGAGTACAAAGTAGAGCACGAAAAAAACGACCCCTAGACCCATGATGCGTCGATTCATGAGTACATGCTCCCATGAGGAGCAGTACCTTTATGGAAGTAGTGAGCCAGGGAGTTCGGTGGAGGCTCGTTGCGCCACGAAGCGTGCCCGTAAGCCGATCCCTCAGCGGGCGCTGCGATAAGACCCGGCGCTATGGCAGGAACGGCTGCGGGTGCCAGAAGCCACCCCAGCTGCCGCATGGATCCCGCGTGCCAGGCACGAACCCGGGGAAGCCAATGATCGTGATACATCGCCGTCGGTAGGTGTGCCACGGCTAGTCTAGGGGTTCACAATTCTTGGGGGATTGAATGGCTCGGACACACAACGCACCGGTTTTCTCGCCGGGGTGATCCTCGTGTCCGTCGGCTGGATACTCTTCGGCCCGACGAGTATGCTCGCGGCAGCTTCCGATCGACCCCTCTCCCCCAGTCACCCAAATGCGGGGTTGTAGGCTCAGAACATGTCAGCTCATTGGGGGATGCAGACTCAGCGCGGAAGAGTACTGCTTGTTTTGGCCGGACTCGTCCTTGCGCTGGCGGGTTGTACGTACAGTGACCCGCCTGAGCAGACAGTTAGCTCATCGTCCAAAGGGGCAACGGTGCCGCCCCGGTCATTTGAGGAAAACGTTGGTGACGTGGCCCGTTTGCTTGGTGCATCCGTAACGGCCGCTGGTATGCCAACGGAAGCAGAGCCTGCCGGGAAATTGGCCACTGTACTTGCTCCCGGGGACTATGTCGTCACGGCCGCGTGTGCCGGCGGCTACTTCGCCAAGCTGACGATCGTTGAGGGCGATGGGCTTCCGCTGTCAACAGACGTTGACTGCGACGCCACATTCCAGCGATTCCTCAGGCACGCGGGCGGTCCCATCACGATCAGCGCGATCCCGTCGACCGGCAGGCCCGCAGCCGCCGGAGTTGCGATAGGGCCCAACACTGACCCCATGGCTTCAGCGCAACAGGACATGGGCGAATGGTCATCAAAGCAACTGAAACCCGCAGTGCCGGGAGAGCTGGCCGGCTCCGCTGCTTCGAATTCCCCGACCAGCTTCGGAATGTCCGCCAAATCCGGCACTTACGAATTGCAGTTCTTGTGTGAAGGACCCTCCGGGACCGAACTGTCGGTGGCCAGTTGGTCCGGTGTCGAAGTCGTCGCCCCGGTGCAGGTCCATTGCAATGGGAACATCTTCAAAACGACAGTGCAGCTGGGAGCAGGCGCCGACAGAGTCGATTTCAAGATGAACCCAGGAAGCGGTGGCTCGGAGACCCGATACGCCTTCAGGCTCGTTCCGCCCACGTAGCCTCTCCTGTCCGGACGCGTCGACCTCGGCTCGGAGTCTTAGACGCGCTCATGTTGAACCGCCGTGTTCGGACTGCGGTTCCCGGATGGTTCCGCCGAACCCCACCGCGCTGCCGTGCGTTGGGCGAGCGTTCAGACGACCAGGGCGTCGCCTTGGCGCAGTCGTGTGCGGGCTCGACGAAGAGTCTCACCTTACCGGGATCTTCCTGAGCCCTGGGATGGTCAGGTGCCCTGGTAGTCGCCGGAGGCCTGCTCGGGAACTTCCCACTCCCCCTTGGGGGTCCGGAATCCACGCATGAATCCGAACATCAAGTCGGTCATTCCGGCCGGGTCACCGCCGCAACGGACGAAATCTTCCCGTCGGCGCCGGCCTAGCCACGTCGTGTGTCGGACGCCCAAAACCGTGACAAGGGTTGCACCGAACACTGCAGCGGTTAGAAAGATAGGCAATTCAGTGCTGAACCAGGAGGCCAGCAATCCCGCGGAAATTGCTCCAACCCCGATCCACAGAACGAACCCGGTGACTACTGCTCCGCGCAGCGATGCGTTACTGGGACGGTGGATTGGGATGAACTTGGCGGGGTCAACGGGCGTATAGCCGCGCCTGGAGCGGCGTCCGGTTTGTTCGGACATGAAGTTCGTATCCCCTAGATTGTCTGCGCTGACCGGGGACATCCCGACCATTACTCACGAATCATATTCTGGACTATGGCGCCAGTACCGATAATGGACCCCAGTGTCCCGCCTCACGCTAATAACTGATGAGCCCATTTAACCGCTCTTCACCACCGGACCTTGTTGCGGGAAGGCCCGGGCGTGGACCCGGGCCAGGACCTCGACTCCGAGGCCCCCGGCGGCCCCGCACGCCACGGCCGCGAGCAACAACCCGCCGGGTGGCCGGGAAAGCAGGAAGAATTCCTGCACGAGCGGGAGGTTGAGCGAGACCAGCAGGGAGGCGCTCATGGCCAACACCACGGCCAGGCGCGCCGCGTTGAGGGGGCGCGACACGGCCGATAAGATCCACAGTCCGACCATGGACAGCGTCAGCACAGAGGCGCTGCTGACTTGTTCGGACGTGGCCGCGCCGGCCAGCGGCGCGAATGCGTTCAGTGTGAGCAGGGAAGCCGTGACGATCAGTCCGGCAGGGACGGAGAACCATAGGGACCGGCGCAGAAATCCGGGCTGATAGCGGCGCGGGTTCGGCATGAGCGCCAAGAAGAAGGCCGGGATTCCGATCGTCAGGCCGTCCGTGAAGGATAGCTGGCGGGGAAGAAACGGAAACGTCCACTGCAGGAGCCCGAAGGTCACCGCGATGGCGGTCGCATAGACCGTTTTGCTGAGGAAGAGGCTGGAGACCCGCTCAATATTGGCGATGACCTGCCGGCCCTCAGCGAGGACTCCGGGAAGCCGGTCGAAGCGGCCGTCGAGCAACACCAGGCGCGCGACTGCCTTGGTGGCGGGCGCCGCGGAGTCCATGGCGATGCCAAGGTCGGCCGTCTTGAGCGCGAGGGCGTCGTTGACGCCGTCGCCGGTCATGGCCACAGTATGTCCCCGGCGCTGGAGCGCCTCGACCATCGCCCTCTTCTGGGCCGGCGTCACTCGGCCAAACACCGTGTTTGATTCCATCACCTCCTCCAGATGCAGCGGGTCCTCCGGCAGTGAGCGTGCGTCGAAGCCCTCCGTGACTTCCAAACCAACCCTGCGGGCAATGGCGGCAACGGTGCGGGGATCGTCGCCGGAAATGATCTTCAACCCGACCCCTTCGGTCCGGAAGAACTTGAGGGTCTCCCGGGCATCGGAGCGCGGCTTTTCCCGGAAGGTCAGCAGCGCCACAGGGTGGAGCGACGCCGGCAGCTGCTCCACCTTCCCATTGGCTGGCAACTGATCCGCGCCGGCCAGGAGCAGGGTCCGCAGCCCCGATGCGGCCAGTTCGCCGGCCTGGCGCAAGACGTCGCTCTGGCGCGGTACTGCGCCGTCGGGCGCCGGGGTCGACGGCTTCAGACGTGCGGCTGCGTCGTCGCCCTGCACAAGCATCATTTCCGGTGCTCCGAGAATCCAGGTGCCCGCACCGCGGGCGCTCCCGTTGAAGCTGACTCCGCTCCACTTCCGGGCGGAGGAGAACGGCACGGACCGGACGGGTTGAAGGCCGCCGTCATCCTCAAAGGCCGTGCTCAGGCAGCGTGCCGTGGCGTTTGCCTCGGGTTCGGCGCCAAACCATGCGAGGGCCTGCTCCCATCCCGGTTGCGGCGCCAGCGGGTGAACCGCGTCGAAGACCAGTCCTCCTTCTGTGAGAGTTCCGGTCTTGTCCATGCACAGTACGTCTACGCGTGCCAGTCCCTCGACAGCGGCGAGTTCCTGGATCAGTACGTTGTGTTTAGCCAGCCGGAGTCCGCCCACGGCGAAGGCCACGCTCGTCAGCAGCACTAGTCCCAGCGGGACGATCGCGATCATGCTGGCAATGAGTCCCACGAGTGCGGGGGTCCAGGCACCGGTGGAAATGGCGGACTGCCAGCCGCCGCGCGCCTGGATCTCGCCGTTGAGCACGATGAGGGCAACGGGCAGCAGGATCCAGGCGATCCAGCGCATTACACGGTTGAGGCTGTTGCGGATCTCGGAGTTCACCAGTGAGAAGCGTCGCGCATCTGCCGTCAGCCGGCTCGCGAACGACGCCGCTCCGACCCGGACAACCTGGGCGTTGCCGTGGCCGGCCACGACGATCGATCCGGAGAGTACTTCCGTCCCCGCATCCTTACCCACCGGGTCTGCTTCGCCCGTGAGAAGCGATTCGTCCACCTCGAGGCCGGACGACTCCAGTACGGCAGCGTCGGCAGTGACCTGATCCCCGGCCCGCAACACCAGGAGGTCATCTTTTACGACGTCGGCCGTGGCGATGTCGTGGATCTGCCCCTCGCGCAAGACCCGCGCGAGGGGGGCGTTGAGGACAGCCAGCCGGTCCAAGGACTTTTTCGCCCTGTATTCCTCGACGACGCCGATCACGGCATTGCTGACAGCGGCGAGGCCGAACAGGGCATCCCGCCATTGCCCCAGGAACAACAGCAGCAGGAAGCTCGTGCCGACGATTGCGTTGAAGAGCGTGAAGACGTTGGCCCGGAAGATCTGCCACAGGCTCCGGCTAGTGGTGTCCGGCACGCGGTTGGTAAGCCCGCGCTCGACCCGCGTAGCCACCTCCCCCTGCGACAGCCCCTTGGCGGCCGGCCGGCGCCTGGCGGCCTTCCGGTCTTTGGCTGCCGGGGACGCACGCCGATGCAGAAAGGCTCGTCTCTTGCGCCGGCGGTATGCCTTCACCCTCCGATGGTATCCGCCGTAGCGCCACAATGTGACGCACTGCGACGCATACGCCGGTCCCCCACCGCAACACCATCCGCCCGCACTGGCGCTGCGAGAAAATCCGATGCAGATACTGGAGCCTGGAATCGCGCATACCCCGGCCGCAAACTGTCCCGCTCAGGGTGGACAATCCCGACAGTTGCACCCGCGCAGATCATTGGCTGCGTCCGGGTCTGCACCAACGAACAGGACCTGGCAACGCCGCGCAAGGCGCTTACGGGGCTGGGCGACCCCCAAGGGCCTGACCAATGGTGACCACGGCGCGCGGCCGGCAGAAACAAGGATCGGCTGGGATTGAACGAAGCCCTGGGCGCTGTCCGGGCCGGCGGCGCCCTGGTCGTCGCCAAGAGAGGAACCACCCGGCAGCAGCAACGGCCACCAACAAAAATGGGCCCCCGCAAGGGCCCATAAAGGAGATTTGTACACAGTCATACGCTCACAAGCCCCTGAACAGGGAAAACACGTGCCCGAGGTGGGACTCGAACTGCATTCGCTCCCCCAGAAACATTGAGCTCCCCCCGAGACATAAGGAATCCGCGCAGTGAGGTCCGCGATCGACTCTGAGGCGACTCAACGATGGCATGCCAGCGCGAACATCACAGCCGTGAGGGCCGGCGTCCTGGCCCGACGTACTCACACGCGTATACCCGAGATGTCCCGCCGGCTATTGTGCCTCAGAAACCCCCGGCCAGCACCCGCCTGAGACGAATTACGGTGAGACATATTTCCACGACACGAGGCGGGCCAGCACGCTGTCGGTTCCTTCAATCCTCCAGACACGACGGGGTGTCTTGAATGGTGTTGTTTGCCAAGACGGCAGCGGATACGGTCGCTGCCGTGTTTCTCACTGGCGGTCGTCGACAAGAATCCTGCACGGTTCGGTCCTGGTTGGCGGTACGAGGAGCGACGTAGAAGCTCAAGAGGGCCTTTCGGTCAGTCTTTGATGGGGGCCGAACGACGGACAGTAGTCGAGTGCACTATAAGTGCAGTATGATGCACTTATGGATGAGAGTACAACGAGCTTGGCGCTGGCAATCGGCGCCCGAGTTAAGCAGGAGAGGCAGTCGCGGGGCTGGACGCTTGATCAGCTTGCGGAGTCTGCAGGGGTAAGCCGCAGGATGGTCGTCAACGTGGAGCAGGGTGCCGCGAATCCCAGCGTGGGAACTCTGCTGAGGATCAGCGACGCGCTGGGTGTGGGGCTGCCGGCGTTGGTCGAGCCACCTCGACCGAAGCCGGTGAAGGTCACGCGCCGTGGTGAGGGCGCTGCTTTGTGGAGCGGTGAGTACGGCGGCCGCGGGGTGTTGGTGGCCGGCACCGAACCGCCGGACGTGGTTGAACTGTGGGACTGGACGCTGGGTCCCGGCGACCGTCATGTGAGCGAGGCCCACACGTCGGGGACCAAGGAGCTTTTGCAGGTCCAGCAGGGCACGGTCACGGTGGAGGTCGCAGGTCAATTGCTCACCCTCGATGAGGGCGATGCGGTGACGTTCCCGGGCGACGTGGCACACTCTTACGCCAATCCGGGCACGGAGCCGGCGAGGTTCTCCCTGGCCGTCTTCGAGCCGGGCGTGGGGACAGGTCACCGGCCGGAGGCGTCCGATGCTTGAGTCGGGCATGCTTCAGGAATTTCTCGACGGCGGCCATGTTGACGCCGCCGTGTTCGCGCTGCGGCCCGACTACCGGGCTTTGCTGCTGGCCGTTGACGGACTCGTCCCTGGCCCGAGTGACCAGGCCGGAGAGGAGATGCTCCAGGCGGCGGAGTCCGCAGCCCGGGAGCTGCTCAACGGCCGGCCGGTTGAGCAGCTCCCACACGTGGCTGCGTGGCGTGAGGCTTATCAGGGCTTCGGCGCCAAACCGAACCGCACTCGCAACAGCCTGGAGGCGCTCCTGCGCCGGGCGGTGTCCGGGTTGCCCCGGGTGAACCGTCTCACCGACCTCTATAACGCCGTTTCAGTGCTCCACCAGGTCCCGCTGGGTGGGGAGGATCTGACCCGCTACAGCGGTGCGCCGCGGCTGGTTCGAGCCACCGGCAAGGAAGCCTTTGATACCGCCGCCGACGGCGCCACGGTGATCGAGCACCCGGAATCCGGCGAGGTGGTGTGGCGCGATGACGCCGGCGTGACCTGCCGGCGCTGGAACTGGCGCCAGGCACGCCGCACCCAGCTCGGCGAGGAGACCACCTCCGCGCTGTTCATCCTCGACGCGCTCGAACCCATGACCGATGAGGCGCTCCACGCCGCAGCCGAGGACCTGATCGCCCGGCTGACCCTACTGGGTCCCGACGTCGGCGTTGCCCGCCGCCTGATCCCCGCCGGCACGATGACCAATGAAGATGCTCAATGAAGGAGACTGACATGCCCTTCCCCTCCCGGACACGAGCGATCGGTGACCGGCAGGCCCGAAGGGGTCAGCCGTGAGCCAGCGCGTCCCCAAGAATGTCCCCGTTCCGCCGTGGGGGCTGGCCGTGGCGGCCATGCTCTCAGTCCAGCTGAGTTCGGCACTGTCAGTGGATCTGATCGCGGCGGTGGGGCCGGCCGGAACTGCCTGGCTCAGACTCAGTGTGGGGGCGCTCGTCTTCCTGGCCGTTGCCCGACCCCCATTGCGCGCGCTGCGCCGCCCCGACGTCCCCGTGCTACTGGGGCTGGGTGTCGCCACCGGACTGATGACCATCGCGTTTCTCGCCTCCATCGAACGCATCCCGCTCGGCACCGCCGTCGCGATCGAGTTCCTCGGTCCGCTGACTGTCGCCGGGGTGCGCAGCCACAGCGCACGCTCGCTTATCTGGCCAGCCCTGGCGCTGCTGGGCGTCGTCCTTCTGACCGAACCTTGGGCTGGTGAGATCAACCTCGCCGGTATCGGGTTGGCAGGGCTCGCGGCCGTCGGGTGGGCCGTCTACATTGTGCTCACCCAACGGATCGGCGACCGCTTCACGGGCATCGGTGCGCTTTCACTCACCGTTCCCGTCGCAGCTGCCACGGCAGCGGTCGTCGGCATCCCGCAGTCCGCCGGACATCTCAACCTCGGTGTCCTCTCCGTCGCTTTCGGACTGGCCGTCCTGATGCCGGTGCTGCCAATGGCGCTCGAGATGCTCGCCCTGCGCCGGATGACGCCCACGGCGTTCGGTACCCTGATGGCCCTCGAACCCGCCATCGGGGTGCTCCTCGGGCTGCTCGTGCTGCACCAGCAGCCCTCACTCACCCAATTCGGTGGCATCACGCTCGTCGTCCTTGCAGGGGCCGCCGCGCAACGCGGTGGCCGACGGCGACCGCGCTCCCGCGAACACGCCGGCGCCCGCATCGCCCCCGACCTCATCGGCCAAGGGCCAAAGTAAGCGACAGTCCTCCAAATAGGGGGTCCGCCAGACTGTCGCTACGCGGGAATTCCCTGCTGACAGGGCCCGCAGCTAAGTCCCCCAGGGAGTGCCTCAGACTTTGCTTCCCTGTTATTCAGACCTAAGGAGTTATAACCATGTTCACCGGCTTGAGTGCCTTCCCCCTGACCCCTCTGGCAGATGATGCTGTTGACGAGCCTGCCTTCGTTCGCCTGATCGAACGGCTCTCGGAGGCGAAGGTTGGCTCCATTACCGCGCTCGGATCCACGGGCTCCTACGCGTATCTGAGCGGCGAGGAACGGAGCCGTGTGGCTCGTCTTGCCGTCGAGCACGCCGGCGCGACACCGGTGTTCATTGGTGTTGGGGCCTTGCGGACCTCACACGTCCTCGCGAACGCTGAAATGGCAGAGCAGGCGGGGGCTTCCGCACTCCTGCTTGCTCCCATGACCTATCAGCCCCTCACCGAAAACGACGTGTTCGAACTCTTCCGGACCGTCACCGCGAACTCGTCGCTGCCCGTGATCGTCTATGACAACCCGGGCACCACCCATTTCACCTTCACGACCGAGCTTTACGGACGCATCGCGGAACTGCCCGGAATCGCCTCCATCAAAATCCCCGGCGTGCCGGCCGATCCGGAGCAGGCACAGGCGCGGGTTCAGGAAATCCGCGCCGCCGTCCCGGCGCACGTGACCATCGGAGTTTCCGGCGACGCAAAGGCCGCCGCCGGACTGGCCGCCGGGTGCGATGCCTGGTACTCCGTCATCGGCGGCACCTTGCCCGCCCTGGCGCTGCGGATCACCCGGGCCGCTCTGGAAGGGCGGGTCTCAGACGCGACCGCTGAGTCCGAACGGCTTGCACCGTTGTGGGAGTCGTTCGCCGAGTTTGGCGGGAGTATCCGGGTCGTTGCGGCCATAGCGGAACAGCTGGGACTGGCATCACCATCGTGCCTGCCGCTTCCCCTCCAGGGATTGACCGCGGAGCAGCGTGCCCATGTTGGCAGGATTGTCGATGAGCTCGGGCTTAACCCGTAGCGCCGGCCTCGGCGTTTCACGCGGGAAGTACCGCCGGGGCGGGGCGCTGGCGCGCTACGTCTTCGCCGCGACGCTGGTGCGAAGCGCAGACGGCGGCGCAGTGGTCGCCATCGTGCTGCTCGCGCACGCCTGCGGGATGCCGGGCTGGCTGGCCGGCATCCTGGGAGCATCAATCACCGCACCCCACATGCTCGGCCCCTTCATCGCCCGACGCCTCGATACAGCCCGTGACGGACGCAAGGTCATCGCGTGCTCCGCAGTCCTCCACGGGGTGCTGCTCGGTGCTGCTGCACTGCTCCTGCCCGTCGCCTGGCCGATCTGGCCAGCCATGCTGCTCTTCGTCTCCGGCATCTTCGGGCCGATGCTCACCGGCGGGATCAGCAGCCGCCTGCCCTCCATCGCCGGCCCCGGGCGGCGCAGCCAACGCAGAGCACAAAGCTGGGACGTCGCAAGCTACGGACTCAGCGGCACCCTCGGCCCGGCAGCAGTGGCATGGATCGCGGCAGCATCCGACGCACTCACCGCGACACTGGTTCTGGCCGGAGCCGCCGTCGCTGGTGCTGGAGCCGTCCTCGCACTCCCCAAGCAAGAGCCGCCCAACAAGGCCGTTGGGGTGCCATCACCCGGACGAACACTGAGCCTCATATGGGAACGTGGTCCGCTGCGCCGCACACTCGGACTCACCGTGACCGTCGCATTCTCTGTCGCCGCGCTACCGATCTACGCCGTTGCCACAGCTCCCGCGTTCGGCGGCGCCGCGGCCGCCGGAACACTGGTCGCAGCCTACGGGATAGGGAATCTCCTCGGATCAGCAGGGCTCATGCTCCGACCGCTTCGCCGCGACGCAGACCCTCTCATGAGCTCCCTCTCCGCACTCGTCGCGGCAACGCTGATACTCGTGATGCTTTCTCCGACACTCCCCACATCCCTCATTGCCTTCGGCCTGGCAGGGATCGCCAACGCAATGTTCTTCGCGGCAACCCTCGCCGCGCGAAGCGAATACGCACCCATCGAGGCCCGCGGCCAAATCTTCATCTGGGTAGGCGCACTCAAGATCGCAGCAGGATCCGCCGGAACAGCCGTCGCGGGTGCAACTATCGCACAGACGGTTTGGGCACCACTTCTGCTGGCGACAGCCCTCACAGCAATTGCTGCGACCACCAGCATCATCGAGCGCTCCCGTCCACGCTTGTCCAAACACTAGCCCGCCTGAATCCGCGGCGTGTATGCGGCGAGCAATGTCTCCAACCTGATGGCCCCGTCACGGAGCACCGGGCCGGCCGAGGGTGTCATGCCCGGCGCAGGGATCAACGCCGACGTCATCAAAGAGGAATCCCCCGGGGCCGTCGAGGGCCACTTCGGCCCCTTCTCGGCCGCCGCGGAAGCAACTGTCGCTCAGATCTGCCTGGGTCACCGACGCCATGGCCTTAATGATGGGCAGAAATCCACCGGCATACGCCCTGTGGCCACAGTTGAAAGGGAAGAAGGCTTTGGCGGGGTGGGTAGCGTTGGTCCATGGGACTGGTCGACGACAGCCCGGACCGGGCAGCCCTGACGTTGACGCGGCTCGCCCGCGGAAGAATCCGTAGGACCCGGCGACCTGGCAGGCGCATGCTCGACTATCTAGACGACCTCGGACAGCGGAACGCCACACCTTCCTCGGGTTGGTGGCCACCGCATTGCCCGGAGCCACTTCAAATCCCTGGACTATCTGGGAGCAGGGTTGCGCGAGCCGTGTTAGGGCGGGATGTTCGACACTAAATCACCGTCACCTGCTGGAATTTGACCTTGTCTTTGTCGTCGCGCGCCGTGCCCATTTGACCGGGAGCGCCGCTGGGCCCCGCGAGGCCCGGTGTGGATGGCTGGCCAGGGTCAGTGCTGGCGTGGCTGAAGTCGCCTCGGGCGCCGCTGTCGCCGGTGACCCCCGCGGCACCTCCCGGGCCCGGGTCTCCTCCTTTGCCGGGGTCTCCTGACTTCGCCTTGAACACGCTCTGGCCACCGCTTTGGTCGGAAATGTAAAAGACGAGGATGTCTCCGGCTGCGCCCGCGTCGCCGCCCCGACCTCCAATCCCGCCCTGGGCTCCATTCCCTCCTGCGCCGCCGTAAGCGCCGGGCTCGCAGTCGTTTCCGTCGCCGCCCTTTCCGCCCTTGCCGCCGGCGCCACCTTTTCCTCCGTTGCCACCTTTTCCTCCGTTGCCGCCTGAAGCGTCGACAGATACGTCGCTGCCGAGGACGCTCACGTGTAGTTCAACGGTGCCGCCCTTGCCGCCTGGCAAGCCATCCGCGCCGGGGCCGCCGATGCCGCCATCACCGCCACGTCCGCCGCGCGTGGCACCAGTGTCGGTGACGAAGAACCAGCCACTGCACACCGCTCCGAATCCCCCTTGTCCCTGCGGTCCGTCTCCTCCGGCAGCGCCAGCCGCGCCATCGCCGCCATCCGTTCCCCGCTTGTCGATGCCGCCCATTTTAGGATCTCCTGTTCTGGTGAGGTTAAGTCTCTGATGGGTTTGCTGCTGTTAAGTTCAGCGCCAGCCGGCCGTGACAGCCTCCACTCGAGCGAGGATCTCGGAGATGGCAAGACGATCCGTATAGCCCTCTATCGGCGGATGCGGGCCGGGCTTGGTCATTTCCTCCACCACCAGGGGAATCTCCAATGGTGTAGGCGGGGCACCGACCATCTCGTTGCAGGTGAGCAGGAAGTGGCTGCTCTCCGGTACGATCCAGCCGTACTGGTGGAACTTCACGTTCCCGGCCGTCAGCGCGTTGATCGATCGTTTGAGGAACAGCAGGCCTCGCACTTCGAGGTCGCGGTCCAGAAGCCGGACCTCCTTCCACACCGGAAATGCGTCGCGGACCGGTGAAATGAAACGCGCACCTTTCTCAGCGGTCAGCTTCGCCAGGGCAGGAGAATGGCCACGAGCGATAAGCATCGCCGTTGCGCGGCTGACCGCGTCACGCACCATCACAACTTCCTGCGGAATGGTTGCAGTGCCCTCGATCTCTCGGGACGACACAACACCGTGGTTACCCTCAGAGAAAACCACATCAGGCACAGAGGCATGCTCGAGACTGCGTTGGATGTCGTTCAGATCTTCCTCCGGGATGGCGGGGTGGATGATTCCGAGGCGGTAGAGGTCCCTGATTGAGCGCGGTCTTTCTTCGACCAGAAATTCAGCGGCCGGAGAGTCAGGGCTGTCAGAGAAGACGACCGGGTACTCCGACTCCTCGATTACATATGTGTCAGGCATGATCTGTCCTTGCTTGAACGGAATCTGTTTGGGGGAATGGGGTCCGGTCACGAGGTGGGGACCTGCGTGAAGCGGTCAGCTCTGGGTGATCGAACCAGTCGGCGCCTGCGAGTGTCTCTCAGGTGGGACCGCCAGCCGCCGATCCTCATCCTGGGCGCGGAGACGTGGCGGGCAAGGGACACGGTCGGGTTCTGGACGATTTTGGCTCTGTAGCCGTCCGCGATCAGCAGGTCGTAGACACCTTGCCAGCCTGATCCGTCGACGAAGCCGCCGTGCACGAGCACGAGGTTCTTTACTGGTTCCTCGGACATGCGACCCTTCTGTTTAAGGGAGTAACAACCGGATGCTAGCCGGACCCGGTCCGGGTCGCTAGGGTCCATTGACCGGGGCAATGCCTCGACGCCGCCTTTACCTGCGATTCCGTCGAATGGTTCTCGAAATGGAACGGGCGCTCCCGAGCCCGAATCGAGTTTGAGAGGGAGCGGGGAACCCAGAAAGTTGGTCGGGAAGTGTGCCTCATTCTGTCCCCCGGGGGATGGAGCCTACGGTCAGCGGAGCGCGCGCAGATACCGTGCAGGCACGATTCGCTGCCCGATTCGAAGGAGTGGGTAGATTGCCCGCCAGTCGGCCATCTGCTCCCGGCTCAGCGCGCGCCCAGACCGGGATGCACCGCAGCTTTGCACTACCGCGGACCTTTCCCGTGAGTCAACGCGCACCCTAGCCCGGGATGCGTTCTGGAACTACGCTGGGGCAGGCGTCGCCCTGTTTCCGGGCAGGCGGCGGGCACGTGGTCGGGGAAGGAGGCGGTCCATGAACGCACAGAACATCACCCACTGGATCCGGGCGGGGTTGTGGACACTGCCCCTTTACGGTCTGATCACCGCCTGGGCCACGCTTGAGTCTCAGCCGGACCAGCAAAAGGATCCAGACGCCTGGGCACGGTTCGTCAGCTCGGGCTCGTATCAATCCAGCCACTTGCTCGGCAGCTACGCAGGCACCATCCTCGCCATCTTCGGGGTGTTCGCGCTGGGCTGCTGCCTGGCCAACAGCCGCGTCGGCCGCCTGGCACTGGCAGCAACAGTCATCACCGTCGCAGGAACTGCCTTGCTAATGGTCCCCGCTGTCCTCTCCACTTTCGCCACTCCCGCGATCGGGAAGGCGTATCTGGAAGGGAACCGGGACGTCATGCTTCTGGAGTTTCCATCCGCCATGACGGTCTCGTTCCTGCTCGGGCTGCTGCTCGCGTTCGTTGGCAACGTCTTGCTTGGAGTCGCGGTCTGGCAGTCCCGGACGCTCCCCCGTTGGGCCGGGGCGCTATGGATTGCCGGCGCCGTACTGTTCTACCTCCTCGGCGTCGTGCTGGGGCAGGCGACCACGGGCAGCAGCCTTCCGACACAACCGGCCGGTGCCTTGCTCATGGCTGCATCGGGTAGCTGTATGGCGTGGAGCCAGTCACGGCAGGGCCAGCCAGCCGCGGCCGTCCATGCGGCCGGCACGCGCTGACGGCTTAAGGTTCGTGGAGGCCGGACTTGCCCCAGCGGTCCAGGTGATTGTGTTGAGAATTCGCGTCGGATCCATCCGTTCGGATGGATCGAGACGATGAATACCGGAGAACGCCTCATGCCACATCTACCAGACCGCGCCAGACACCAACAAAAATGGGCCCTAGGGGCCCATAAAAGGACATTTGGACACATTCAGCGGCTACAAGCCCCTGAACAGGGAAAACACGTGCCCGAGGTGGGACTCGAACTGCATTCCTGCCCTCGCAATCACTGGGCTCCCGCGGAAACATGCGGAATTCTGTCCGATCCGACACCGGTACGGCCCGGTCCGAAGCCCAATGTGTGTACTTTGTACACACCGCAAAATGGCCAGCTCAAAGCATCGCAATCACCAGCCGCACCCGACACATTTCGCCGGCGACCACCAGCAACCGCAGCAACTCGGCTAAAAAACGCCGCTCCCCCTTCGGCCACACGTGGCGAGTGAGGCCGCCCCCGTCACGACATATTCGGAACTTCCTTGACGGTCTGTGTGACAGGTGCCATAGTCTTCGTATGGACCTGTTGGACAGCTGGACAGCTGCACAAGATCGAGTGGTACGCGTCGGCGCGGCCGAAGCGGTCTTCGCATCCCTCCGCAGCGCAATCGAAGGCGGCAAGATCCCTGTCGGCACCCGCCTGGACTCAGAGGCATCGCTGGCCAAACAGTACGGCGTGAGCCGCACGATGGTCAGGGAGGCGCTGCGTTCCTGCACCGCGTTGGGACTCACGGCCACCCACACGGGTAAAGGCACCTTCGTCATCGCTGACAAGGTGGCCCAGGACCTCAAGCTCGGCAAATATTCGGCCAGCGCCCTCGTGGAAGCCCGCCCCCACGTGGAAGTGCCGGCCGCGGGCCTCGCCGCCCAACGCCGCAGCAACGAAGACCTGGAGGCCCTTCGGGAAATCCTCCGGGAAATGTCCGAGGAGGACGATCTCCAGCAGTGGGTGCTTTTGAACACCGAGTTCCACGTGACCATCGCCCGGTGCAGCGGCAATGGCGTGTTCGAATCATTCCTGTCCGACATCTGTGACGCCATGGCCAACCAATCGAACACGCTTAACCTCGTGGCGGACCGGCGCAAAGAATCGGGTCAGGAGCACGCCCGCATTTTCGCTGCCATCGAGAGTGGATCAGCCGACGAAGCATCCCAGGCCATGAGGATGCATCTGCACGGGGTTGAATGCGCCCTGGGCACCATCGTCCCCGGAAGCGGAAACTCCAGGTCCGGCCATACGCGCTAGATCCTAAACCTCGGATCTCACCCACCTCCCCTGCTGCAGTCGCCGCAGGCCCCGCGCGGTCTCTTTGCCCTGGAACAACCATGCCCACCGTGCTGGCAGCGGCGTCACTCAGGCCTGCCCCAGATTTTTCCGTCCAAACCCGTCAACGAAGCCCTGTGAGGACCCAATGACCAATGTCCATACCGCCCCGGACACCCGCTCCGAACACGACCTCCTGGGTGACCGGGATGTTCCCGCCGGCGCCTACTGGGGCGTCCACACCCTCCGGGCCGTGGAGAACTTCCCCATCACCGGCCAACCACTGTCCTCCAACATGCACCTGGTCCGCGGCCTGGCCGCCGTGAAACTCGCCGCCACCCGCACCAACCACGAGCTCGGACTGCTCGACGCCGGGCGTGCCGCCGCCATCGGGCAAGCCTGCACCGAGATCATGAACGGCAAACTCAGCGAACAATTCGTCGTCGACGTCATCCAGGGCGGCGCCGGGACCTCCTCGAACATGAACGCCAACGAGGTCATCGCCAACCGCGCCCTGGAAATCCTCGGGCACCCGAAGGGCGACTACGCCCGGCTGCACCCCAACGACCACGTCAACCTCAGCCAGTCCACCAACGACGTCTACCCCACCGCGGTCAAGCTCGGCACGATCTTCGCGGCCCGGGAAC
>NZ_JBFTKI010000018.1:0-95884 GCF_056395875.1 Arthrobacter sp. 05T45
TGAAACCAGCCAAATAACACCAGACCACACCACGGGGTGGCGGGCCCGGCAAATTCAACCAATTCAATACAATAAATTGGTATCAACAAACTTGGCACACTATTGAGTTCTCAAACAACAGACACACCCGGCACCACCACAACCAACAAACAGTCAAGGATCGCTCCGGAGCAACTTTTCAAACTTACCCGATCTCGGAAGTCTTTGCAAATTCGCATTTCTGCGATTTGCATTCATCCAAGAAGGTCCCCGCCGTTATTTAGCGCGCAAATTTGCGAACCATTTTCAGGCTGTTTAGAAGGGGGTCGGTCGCTTTCTTTCCGCATCAGCGGCGGCGACTCGAATTACTTTACACGCCGGGAGGACCCTGCACAAATCGGCCCCCTGAGGGGGTCCCATGGCGTCACATTCCCCGGATCCGCGCGGATTTCGGCAGCCCTGGCCGCCCCCAAAGGCCGGCGGGCCGGCGTCGGGCTTCTATGGAGTGGGTCACACGCGCACAACACGGGGCTTCGCTCCCGGTGCCATACTCAGAGCGTGACGACGTCGTACACGTTCCGTGCCGAGCTGTGGCAATACCCCGAGCAGGCAGGCTGGCACTTCATCACCTTGCCGCCGGACCTGGCGGAGCAACTCAAGGACCAGGCCGCCCCATTCCGGAAGGGCTTCGGTTCGGTGAAGGTGAAGGCCTGCATCGCCGGGCAGCGGTGGTCGACGTCGCTCTTCCCGGACAGCAGGACCAACTCGTACCTCCTCCCCGTCAAGAAGGCCATCAGAACCGCGGCCGGCATCCGCGCCGGCGATGAGGTGGACGTGGAAGTCGAGCTGATTCTTGAGGGCTGACAACAGGGATTGGATTGCAGGGGTAACTGTAGGGCGACCCGAACGCTTCTGCTCTCTACTGCGCCGCTGCTTGAAGGAACAGTTCACCGGGCCGGCGATGCCTCCACGAAGGCCACCTGCGTGGCGTATTGCTGATACAGCTTGACGGCCTCGTCGATCTCGATGTGGCCGAAATTCAGTGCGACCTGCAGCCCCTCCAGCTGGGCGCTGGCGGTCTCGGCTGCGCTCACACGGTCCGCCACGGAACGGGAAGTGGCAAAGTTCGTGGCCAGCGCCGCGGCAACGGAGCAGATCACCGCCAGCAGACACAGTCCCCGCCACACAATCGAGTCGTCCGCCAGGTTGAAGATGTTCGCCACCGCTTCGGTGAACCCCGTGCCACCGGCGGCGGGGCCGACCGTGAACGCGGCGGCCAGCGCACTGCCCACGATGCTGATGCCGGCCAGCCGGGAGCGCCGTGGTCGTTCCCTGCCGAGGTAGGACTGAAGGTCCCGTTGCTTCTGGTCGATGCGGTTGGACAGCCTTTGCCGCGTATCGGATGTTTCGTCCATGATCTGGTCCCCGGTTCCCTCGCCGATCGTGTCCGCACGCCTGGAAAGTGGGACTGCCAGCGGTCCACCGGTTCCCCAGGATTCCCCAGCCGGGACGGGATCTCCCTGCCCCTTGGCCGCTCTCCTCCCGAAACGCGCACACGTTTAGGATGCTCCCGCGCCACTGCGGGTGTCTAGACACTTGATCGACGACGTCGGCGTTCCCCGCCGGTCCGGGCGGGGGAACGGTGCCCCGAGGTTCTCCCGCCGCCGCTATTCGTTCGTCGGCGCCTTCACGTCAGCTCCCGCGTGCACGGCGGTCTCGGTGGGAGGCCGCCAGATGGGCGTGCCGTCGAGTGAGAGGTCAGCCGGTGGAGCAGTCACATGGGCCGTGATCCCCTGGGACCGGAGTTCGGCCTCCAGTATGAGCAGCATCCTCTCCGCCATGCCTATAGAGAGTTCGCCTTTGGTGTCAGTCCAAATCATGGGGCCAAGTTCGGTCAGATAGACATCGGAGACGTAGTTTGGCGTGTACTGGGGGTAGTCGCCGGTCATTTCGGCGGGCCTCAGTTCCTTGCCGTTCTGGTCCACCGACATAAAGCGCTCTCCCGCCGCATACAATGCCGCGGCGGCCTTGTCCTGGTCGTCGGTCTCGACAAGGAACCCGGGTGACGTTTCCCATCCGTCACCCAGTCCTTCCTCATACCTCTCGCCCTGCTGGTCGAAGATGTCAGGTGCCACGGTTACGCTCACCGGGCTGCTTCCCTTCACGTTGCCGTCGTGGGCGATGGACGGGCTCGGCTGAGGACCCGGGGTTGAGGGTGCCGCACGCATGGTGGGCGAGGTGAAGGCTAGACCGGGCTGTGGGGATCCAGAGCACCCGGCCAAGGCCAGCCCGAAAGCCACCACTACTGCCCCACAAAGATGTCGTCTCGACACGTGCCCTCCCCCGGCGCCCACCAGCCGAGGTCAGTGTAAGCCACCCCCGCCGCGCAGTCACCTAGCTGGCGGGGTCGTACTGGAAGGCGCGCACCTCCTGCGCGCAACGGCAGGCGGCCGCGATCTTCGCGGCCCACTCCAAAGCCTCATCGTAGGAGGGCAGCTCCAGCACCGAGTAGCCGCCTTCGAGCTGCGTCGTCTGCGGGTAGGTGCCCTCGCTCACGGTCCCATCGCCGTCGACCATGACGGGCGGGATGCCCTCATCGATGCCGCCGCCAAACACCCAGACGCCGGCGTCCTTCGCCTCCTGGACGACCGCGTGCGACGCATCCGAAACAGCCTGCAGCTCTTCCTCGGGGAAGACCATGGCGGCACTCGGAAACGAGATCAGATACTTGGTCATTCGCGTCGACTCCTTGTTTGCAGCACGGTTTGCAGCTCGGTGGACCGCATTCATCCTCGCCGATGCCCTCGTGCCGCGCAACGGTCTCGGCGGTCACGGTGGCCGTGACGCAGGGCCTGTGACTTCACGCAGCACCCGATCCGTACGGGCGCGTGATTGCCTCAAGGAAATGCCCGTCAGGATCCGCGAAGTAGACGCCGCGTCCCCCGTCGTTGTGGTTGATCTGCTGTGGGCGGGACCGTCCCGGGTCCGCCCAGTAGGGGATGTCCTCGGCCTGGATCCTTGCGAAGATTCCGTCGAAGTCCTCCTCGCTGACCAGGAAGGCGTAGTGCTGCGGGGCGATGGGCTGGTCCGCCGTGGCGAAATCGAGGGCCACCCCGTGGTCAAGGGGCACGGTCATGAAAGACCACATGGCTTGGGGTTCCGGCAGTCCGAGCACGTTGGCCAGGAACTTCGCCGACCGACGCTTGTCCGTTGCGTAGACGATGGTGTGGTTGAAAGCGACCGTCATGGCGACCTCCTCCGGTGTGGTTGTCTGAGACCATCTGACATCCGGCACTCTTCAGATTTCAAGAGCGCCGGCTACGTCCTTGGAACCTTCACGGCGCCAGTCTCAGAAGGGGAAACATTGGCTGCGATGACGACGGCGGCCATCGGACTCAAATACCTGGTCTACGACTTCGCGGTTAGGGCATTTACGAAGAGCTACAAGACTCCTGCGCTGCTCGTCTGCTTCTTCGTCGGCTACGCGGCCGCATAGGCCATCGACGCTACCCACCATGGGCGCGATTTTCCAAACTCCGTTGGTCCTCTTCGCATTTGGGACCGCAATCGCCGCGACGGTCCTTTTAAAAGACCGGCCTCCTCAGACCGGGGCTACGCAGGCCCCGTGAACGGACGCGGTGCTAACAGCACGCCGCCGCGCGGAGCTGAACTCCGCAAAGGCACCGCACGACGTCGGGCCCGACCTCCGCCTCCCATGCTGGAGGTGGGGATCAGGCCCGTGCGGTTACTGGCGTGTGGCTGGCGGGATTCAGTCAGCCCTGCAGGGACCGCAGGGATGCGTACGGTTCGCTGGGCAGGTTGCCTGCCATCCAGGGGCGGGTGGACCGGATGGGAGGGGTGTGGCCCCGGCCGTCGCGGACGACCGCGACGATGGTGGCGACGGCTGCGAAGACCAGGAGTCCGGCGAGCAGGAGAGCGGCAAATTCCATGTGAAGAGCACCTCGGGCGAGTGATGGAGCTGGTTGTTGGGGCTGATGATGGATCAGGTTGTTGGGCCGGAATCCCGGGCGATCGGTGCGGGTTTAGGTTTGCGGCCGGGGTTCAGGTTTCCGGTCCTTTTGTGGGGACATGTCCAGTTTCCGCACCCACCGTGTGAGCCACCGTGTGAGCATTTTCCGCTTTGGTTTTCCGCCCGATTCTGGCTCCCTTCGGCTCCGATCAGGCGCCGGTCAGGCGACGTCGCTCTCCCGCCGCATGCTCGCCGTCGGCCCCTCCCCCGTGCCCGCGGGCGGCGTAGCATGACTCATATGGCCGAGACTTGGATTCGGCTCCTCGGTCCGCCCCGGATCGAGTCCGCTGGCACCGCACCCCGGCAGCCCCGGGGCCGCAAGGCCTGGGCTGTGCTGGCCTACCTCGCGCTGCAACCGGGCGGCACCGGCCGGGCCCGGACGGCGGCCCTGCTGTTCCCCGACGCCGAGGACCCGCTCGGTGCCCTGCGCTGGAACCTGTCCGAGCTGCGCCGGACCCTCGGCGCGGAATCGGTCGGCGGCGACCCGCTGCGGCTGGTGCTGCCCGCCGGCTGGAACTGCGACGTGCTGGCGGCCCTGCAGCCAGCCGGCGACGCCGACCCCCGCACCTTCGACGGCGACCTCCTGGAGGGTCTCACCTTCGAAGAATGCCCGGCGTTCGAATCCTGGCTGGAGGACCAGCGGCACCGGCTCGAGAACTCTGTCCTGACGCTGCTCTACGAGGCATCGCTCGCCGCACTGGCGGCCGGAAGAACGGACGACGCCGTCGACCTCGCCACCCGCGCGCTGCACCTGGACCCCTTCAACGCCGACTGCCACGCCGTGCTGATCAAAGCCCTGCTCGCCCTGGGTGACTACCGGCGGGCACGGGAACAGGCCGACAAGTGCCGCGAACTCTACCGGCGGGAGCTCGGGCTCGGCGTGCCGGCCGAGGTACGCCGGGCACTGGCAGACGCGGCGCCCGCGGCCGAGCCCGGGCTGCCGGCGAGTTCGGCGGCGGTGCGGTCCTACCTCGACGCCGCCGAGGCCTCGCTCTCGGCCGGCTCCGTGGACCGCGGGCTGGAGCAGTTACGCCTCGCGGCTGACATCGCGCAGCGGACCGGCGACCATCATCTGCTCGCCGAATCCCTGGTCACCTTGTCCGGGGCACTGATCCATCAGGCCGGCGGCCGCGGTGCCGAAGTGGCCGACCTCCTACACAGAGCTTTGAAGTCGGAAGGGTTGGACCCGGAATCGCTCGGGTCGGAGGGACGGAACCCCGGGCGGCCGGCGTCGCGGGTGGCGGCGGCCGCGTACCGGGAGCTGGGGTACCTGTCCGTGCAGCGGGGCATTCCGGACCGTGCGGCCGGCTGGCTGGAGCAGGCGGCCCGGGCGGCGGACGGGTTCGACGACGAACGCTCCAGGATCCTGGCCATCCAGGGCATGGCGGCCTCGGACACCGCGCACTACGGTGAGGCGCTGGCGGCCCTGGCCGAATCGAGCCGGCTCGCCACCGCCGTTGGCGGCCGCCGCCTACTGGCGTTCAGTACGGCCCTGACCGGCCGGGTGCATCTGCTGCGCGGGGATTTGGAGCCGGCTGTTGAATGCCTGGACCGGGCCCAGGAACTGATCGCGGCCGAGCACTGGACGGCCTTCGAACCCTTTGTCGCCGGCCTCCGCGGCGAGACCTTCCTCGCCGCCGGCCGTCTGGAGGACGCCGCTCCCCTGATCGACCGCTCGTGGGTGATGGCCGACGTCGCCGGCGACCACTGCTACCTGACCCTGGCCGCCGGGGCCAAGGCGAGGCTCAGCATGGCGCTGAACGATCAGGCCGCGGCCGAATCCTGGCTGAAGCGCGGGCTCGACACCACGCCCTGGTACCTCTGGTACCGGGCACGGCTGCTGGACACGGCTGCCGAGGTCGCGATCGACGCCGACTCCCCCGCCGCCGGGGACTACGCCGACCGGCTGGGCACCATGGCCAGCCGCGGCGCCTTGCGCGAACTCGTGGTCCGGGCGCACTCGCACCGGGCGCTCCTGGGCGACACCGCCGCCGCCGAGACCATCCCGTGGCTGGCCAAGGACATCGACAACCCGGCGCTCAACACCTACCTGGCGCGCCGCGGCCAGCTGTGACGCCGGGCTGCGGCGCGTGCTGTGGCACGGGGCGGCAGGGGCGAAAGACACTGCTGACTCGACGGGCGCCTGGTGCTACGGTAGCGAAATGTCAGCAACCTTGGTTCGCCCCAGACGCGGCAAAATCTTCGCAGGCGTGTGCGCTGCCTTGGCCGACCGTTTCGAAGTCCCCCGGGCATTTGTCCGGCTCGGGTTCATGTTCTTCGGCCTGTTCGGCGTGGGCGAGTTCGTCTACATCGCGTTGTGGATCCTCATCCCCCGGGACGACTAGCCGCAGGCTAGTGGTGCGGGACCCGGCGCGGGAGCCCTGGCCGGCATGAGGAGTGCCACGGGCGGACGACGGCGGTGCGCGCCGTGGTCGTCGTCCCTGTTTTGGAAGCACAGCTGGGTTAAACAAAAGCAGGGCCCGTCCGAAGACGGGCCCTGCTCGAAACCTAACGGTCCCGGGTATCTAAAAGGAAATTAGATAGCCTGGATGTTGGTGGCCTGGGGACCCTTGGGGCCCTGCTCGGTTTCGAAGGAGACCTTCTGGTTCTCTTCGAGGGAGCGGAAGCCGGAGGAGTTGATCGCAGAGTAGTGTGCGAAAACGTCCTGTGAGGAGTCATCGGGGGAAATGAAGCCGAAGCCCTTTTCAGCGTTAAACCATTTGACGGTACCAGTAGCCATTATTTTTGTCCTTCGTGAAGGTGGAGGAACTGTCCCGACTTTCGGGTCCTCCTGTTTGGGGTGCTCAAAACCGCTGCTTCAGAAGAACAAGGTCTTGCAACCTTGCGTACTGCCTGAACTACGAACTGCATAAACACAACAACAGGATCAACTCTACAGGAGATTTGTGCGGTGAATTACCACAGCCCCATCGAGCCGCCGTCCGCGGCAGCCCACCCCGCATCGCGCCGGCCGTCTGCGCGCCTTGCCTGTGCCGTGCCCGGCCGCGGGCATATCCTGCAGGAAGACCAGCCCGCGACCGTCCTTACCGGAGGAAGACCCATGGAAATGCCGAAAGCGTCCGACGCCGACAAGGAACACTTCCGCTCGGTGCTGCCGGACAAACCCAAGGTAGTGGTCAAGCCGATGTTCGGGAACCTGGGCGCCTTCGTGAACGGCAACATGTTCGCCGGCCTGTTCGGCCCCACCATCGGCGTGAAACTGGCCGAGGCGGACAAGGAGATGCTCGAAAGCACCGAGCGGACCGTCCCGTTCGGGCCGGCGGAGCGTCCGATGGGCGGCTATACCGGGCTGCCGGAGATCTGGAACGCCGAGGGCGACGGCGACGAGGCACGGGCCAAAGCCTGGGTGGAGAAAGCATTCGAGCACGTGGCCGGACTGCCGCCCAAGGAGCCGAAGGTTTCTAAGCCCCGGCCCAAAAAGTAGAAAGACTAGGGCAGGACAACATTCACGAGTTCTGACCGACTGCCGGTCTCCAGGTCCTCGGTAAGGGCCAGCGCACCGATCTGGGGGCAGTGGTACTTATACTCCCGGGAGTTCTTTTCAAGCGGCGTCCAGTCGTAGACCTTGACACAGTCGGTGTACGTGCCTGACTTGGTGGAGACGGTCTCGCCGGTAGCTACCGTGTCCCGTATGTCTTCCGCGTGACCAACGTAGAATTCCTGCCGGTAGGAATCGCCGACGCGCTGCTCGGCCTTCATCCAGATGCCGGCTTTTGCCCCGTCTTTTCCATGGAGAAAGCTGCCCGAATGGTGCAATAAGATCCCATTCCAGTAGTTGTTCACGTCCTCGCCGAAGTACCAGACGTCGCCGTTTTTGTGTTGCGCCAGGTAATCCCGGGTTTCCTCTACGAGCTGCCCGTTCTTGTACTCCTTGTCCAGATAGACCACCGTCTCAACACCCTCTATGGTCCTGGTCTCCGGCAGGATTACGATCTCGATCCTCTCGGTGACTCTTCCTTGCTCGGTGGTCTCGTACGTCAGTTTTTTGCCGACAGGGAGGGCGAAGTATTTATTGGTGATTTCAGTGGTGAAATCGGCGGGGTTGATCTGCGGGTTGTACTCCGCCGCCCTACTCCTTTTTGTGTTGTCGAGGACAAATATTGTCGCCCCACCACCAACAGGACGATCACACCAAAGACGATTCTGGTTCGTCGATTCATGACCTTTCCCACTCCTTCCGAGTAGAAATTCCTGTAGGGGTCAGAGCACCGTTGCTTGCCCATGGCCATAGGAAAACGGTAGCGGTCCGCACTGAGCCGCAACACCCTCGGCGAACACCACGGTTGGAGCGCCATCGCCGTCGTCGGGCACCTGTACGAAGCGACGCTGCGGGCATATCCTGCCAACAAACCCAGCCCTGCACCCTGGCTACGGGAGAAGAACCATGGAGACCCCGACGGCCGCCCGACATGCGGCTCCGCAAAGCATCAACACCCTCATCATCGGGGCCGGGCAGGCTGGTCTGGCCACGAGCTACTGGCTAAGCCGGGCCGGCGTCGAACATCAGTTGCTGGAACGGCGCGAAACGCTTGGCGGGGCGTGGCAGGACCGGTGGGACGCGTTTTGCCTGAACACGCCGAACTTCTCGCTCGCGCTGCCCGGCATGCCGTACGACGGCCCCGCCCCGGAAGCATTCATGCTGCGAGATGACCTCATCGGCCATTTCCGGCACTATGCGGAGAGCATCGGCGCTCCGGTCCGAACGGGCGCGGATGTCACGCGCATCGCGCCCGCGGAGGGCGGCGGCTTCAACGTGGCCACAACCCAGGGCAGCTGGCGGGCCCGGAACGTGGTGCTCGCTACCGGCGGCTACCAGCAGCCGAAAATCCCCGCGCTGTCGGCGCAACTGCCCAGCCACATCCTGCAACTTCACACCGACAGCTACCGCAACCCGGGCCAACTGCCCGACGGTGCCGTGCTCATCGTGGGCACCGGCCAGTCCGGCGGCCAGATCGCCGAGGAACTGCTCGCCGTCGGCCGCGAAATCCACCTGGCGGTGTCCATGTGCCCGGAAGCACCGCGCCGGTACCGCGGCCAGGACCTCCTCTATTGGATGATGCAGCTTGCACAATTCGGCCCCGACTACGGACTGAACGGCCTCACCGTGGGGCAGCTGCCCTCCCCCGCGGCGAGGTTCGCCTGCAACCCGCTGGTGTCCGGCGCCGACGGCGGCCACGACATCCACCTGCGGGACCTCGGCCGCCGCGGCGTCCGGCTGCACGGCCATTTGGAAGCAGCCGACGACGGCGACCTCGTCTTCAGTGATGACCTTCCGGAACGCCTGGGCCTGGTGGAGTCGGCGTTCTACCAGCGGATGAAGCCGATGTTCGACAGCTATATTGCCGCCACCGGCATGTCGGCACCGGAGCCGGAGCCGCCGCGCAAGGACGATTGGCTTCCTTCGGAGCCGGTGCGGCTGAACCTCGAAGCCGCCAACGTCACGTCGGTCCTCTGGGCCACGGGCTACCGGCTGGACTTCAGCATCCTGGACATCCCGGTGCTGGACGAATGGAACTACCCCCGGCACCACCGCGGTGTCACCGAACACCCGGGCTTGTACGCCGTCGGGTTGCCGTGGTTGACCGGGCACGGCTCGTCCATCGTGGCGGGCGTGGGCCGCGATGCCGAATACATTGCGCAGCACATCGCGCAGAACAATGCACAGAACATCGCCGCCCGGTGAACGCGGCGTTCCAGAGGGGTGGCTACCCGGTCAAGGCCCGTCGAAGTCCACTGGTGCGGCGAGGCCGGCCGAGCTGAACCATTCCCTGGCCCATGCCTGGACCGAGGGTATCCCGAGTTGCTCGGCAACAAGCTCCGGCGGCCCGTCGAACACGGACTTCCCCTCCTCCACGAGGTCCCCGGTGCCGCTGCCGGCGAGGAGCCCGAAGAGGGCCGGCTGGTCGAGGAAGGGAAGCTTCCCGCCGGCGCCGTCGGTCAGCACGCCCCAGCGCGAGGTGAACAGCGAATACTCCTCCGGACGTTCCCCGTGGTCCGCCACGAGCGGGCAGGCTTCGCCGTCGAGCTGGATCCGCCGGTAGTTGGGCTCCGTTTCGTCGAGGGCCATCAGTTGGACGTCGTCCAGCCACGAAAGCCAGACCGCTGTGCGCTCTCCCAGCAGCGGATACGGGGCGGCGGCGATGTAGCCGGCCTTGCTCACGTGGGCGGAGTGGCCAACGGCGATGTTGTGGAGCCGCCCCCGGACCAGCGGCAGGACCGTGCTGACAGGCTGGTGGAAGCTGGCGAATTTCCGCCGCATCACGTCGGCGCTTGAATTCGAGCCGATGGAGACCACCAGGGAACGGGCTTCCAGCGGTGCCGCGCCGGCTTGCGCGAGGGCCTCATCCAGTCCGGCTGAAAGCTCCAGGGGCCGGAACTCATCGCCGTCCAGGACACCCGAGGCCACGGGCGGGTCCCAAGGATACAGCAGCGGATCGAGATGGCCGGCGCCGCCGGCCGCGCTCAGCCCCTTGGACTCGGCCGGGTGAAGCCTGATGGAGCCGTCGGCATCGTGCTGGAGACTAATCAAGGTGGCCCGCTTTCGTGGCTCGGGACTTCCAGTGTCCCGCACTTTTGGGGGAAGCGGGCCTTCGGCGCTTAAGGAGCCCGCCAGCCCGCGCGGCTTCGGTACGAGGCCATCCCTGCATCGGAAGCACTACCCCGGTTCTCCGCCCGCACCGATGGATGCTCGAAAGAATTGTCTGTTGACCCGCTGTGGCCGCTCGACTCGTGGGTGAGCCGTGGCAAGATGGTGCCCAATATGGACAGGCGGTTGCGGCGCGCTCCCGACGCGGAATGGGTGCTGATGTACCGGCTCGGGCTGAGCCGGCAACGGATCGCTGCCCTCGTGCGAGCCGAGCCCGCCGCCGTCGGATACCACCTGGCCATCGCCCGCCGCCAGGACCCGGCCCTCGAGGCCGAACACCAGGCCGCCGTCGGCCCCGCACCCATCCTCTACCCCTCTCCCAAGGACCTCGCCCGCATGGAACATGTCGTCGCCTGGATCGCGGCCGAAGGCCGGTTCCCCGTCGGCCGTTCCGCCGACCGGGACGAACGGTCGATGGCGCGTTGGCTCTCCCGGCGCCGCCGTGAAGCAGCAGGCGACAGCCTGGACCCGGCCTACAGCGACGGGCTTGCCCGCGTGCCAGGGTGGCTGGACAACCGCCGGGATGCCGAGGACGAGGCCCGCTGGCACGACCGCCTCGCCCAGCTCGCGGCCTACCGCGGGGAAGGCAACGACTGGCCCCGCCACCAGGACTGTGACTCGGTGCGGGAGCACGCCCTTGGGGTGTGGATCCACACGCAGCGGTACAAATGCCGCCGCGGTGAACTCGATCCCGTGAAGATCAAGCTCCTGGACGACGTAGTGCCGGGATGGCGGGTCGGAAGGACCCGGGGCCGCCTTCCCCGGCGGTAACGAGCGTATCGAGCGCTGACAATGAACCCCCGTCAAACGGCGAACAGATGTGTGCAGGGATCCGGGCCGATTAACACCGCCAACCCTCGGGCAGGTGCACCGCCGGCTCTGCGAGCTCCTGGAAGAGTCACAACCCGATATGCGCCAGCTCATCCCTATCAACATTGACGATGCCACGTTCTTCGGGCGGTAAGTGCAGCTCGCGCCTTATTCCTGAAACTGCAACCAATAGGTAGGTTTGTCGAAGAGGATCAACGGCAAGACTCCAGGGCACGCAGCTTCGGGTGGGCAGATCGAGATCCCTGTCCTGGACCGGGTGATTTCCCGGCGCCTCGACGACCACATCAGTGAACGCCGTGGGGTGGATCGGACCGTTGACTTTCTCGATCTCTGGCACGGCTTTGGAGACGGAAGTCGGCGACGGCCGCGCGCTGCTGTCGAGCTGCGGTCCAGTACTCAGGCATGTTCTTCCAGATACCTGGCGGCGGCCTCCATGCGCCCAAGGTCTTCCCCCAAATGACCAATGCCTTGGTTACATCCCTGGCACAGCAGGCCCCGCGGCTTTCCAGTCGCATGGTCATGATCCACAGCGAGCAATTTCAATTTGCCGAAGCGCATTACCGTCTCGGGCTGGCCACAGATCGCACATACGCCACCCTGCGCTTCCAACGCGGCGTCATACCACTCCGGCGTCACGCCATACATGGTTCTGATGTGGGTGCGGCGCTTAACGGCAGCAACCCCCTCCGGATCCTGCTCTCTGTACCGCCGGTGATAGTTAGCAGTCTGATGGACAACGAGTGTGCAGGTCTTGCAGGCACTTGCAAGGCCTGTAGCTGCTCGTGCGAGCTTGTAGAACTGGTCTACCGGAAGCCACTCCTTGCACTTTCCACACTGCTTTTTGCCGTCAACGATCTTAGACGCTCTGGGCAATCTCTTCCCACCTCCGCTCAACGAGGTACACGGACGCTTTGCGGATGAGCTCTGGGCTGTCCCGCAGCGCCCCGATTCCAATATTGCACTGCTGGCACAGCAAGCCTCGCGGTTTTCCGGTGGTGTGATTATGGTCAACGGCGAGCATCTTCACTCCGCCCCCCGAACTGAGTTTGCTCTCAGGAAGTTTACAAATGGCGCAGACTCCACCTTGCTCAACCAGCTTGGCCTCGTACCAGTCGGCAGTCACACCCTTGCTTTTAAGGTTTCCTCTACGCCCTCGCGCCTTCCTCAGGTCCGGATGGGCGCTGTCCCTCCACAACCGCTGGGACGCTCTCTGTGCGGCAAGATACCCCTCAGGATCCTTGGCCTTGTCGCGATTCCGTTTGGCTCTTTGGTCCTCGGCTGCGCACACCTTGCATTTATATGCGAGACCAGTGGGCGTGCCGGAATCCATGCCGTAGTCGCTCAACGGCAACAATTGTTTACATTTGCTGCAGGGTTTCTTGCCGTCGACAATTTGAATCGCTGTCATTCTTGTGATTGGGACGTACGTCCTCTTAAAGCTCTCCGAGGTGCACGCTTTGCACGCGCTGGCGAGACCGCTTGCCGTTTGTGAATGTTTGTGGAAATCGCTGACCGGCAGCAGCCTCTTGCACTTGCTACACGACTTCTTCCCGTCGACAATAGGTACGGCCGTAGTGCGCGGCACGGGCACGTACCTGATGCGATCCCGCTCACCAGTGCATGCCTTGCAGGCGTAGGCGAGTCCCGATGGGGCTTGTGACATTCGGCCGAACTCGCTGATGTCCCGAAATTGACCGCACTGACTGCAACGTTTCTTACCGTTCGCAATGACCTGGTTAAGTGATCTCATTGTCGTTCCTCCTCTGTTGGGCGTTTGGGCATTGGGCAAACCTTCTGACTTCCGCGGGATGATTTGGAGAAGTGCGGCCGGCGAGGAACGCGTTCCTGATATGGGCGAGTAGGCAAATGCCCGCCCGCTCGACATCCTGAACCGAACTACTTGGTGGCTAAGGAAGCCTCTTGCCGGAACCTGCCGGGGCGACACGCAAAGCAACTTTCATCCCGTAGCGGGTGCTCCCGCGCTGCTTCATCTTCGACGGAAAAGTGTTTCCACCAGTTGTCTTCGCTGCCAAAATCTAAAAAGTCGAAATGGGAAGACGGGGTAGTCGTTGGCAGCATGTGCTGCTGCTACAGCGTTCAAGGCGATGACGCTGGGCTCTGAGATTTCCTCGTCAACTGTGTCGTTGTCCCCGACGGCAGACCGGCTTCGGTTGGCCTCCTGCATTGACAACTCAATTGCATCAATATTTGTCTCCGCGCCTGTTGTCCGACGCCCCCTGACGGCAACCATCTGACGATTAGTGAGGAAGGATGTCAGGCGCACGCCGCCCCTTACTCCTTCGAGGGCTTCAGATCCTGCCGTGCTGCTTGGGGCCTTCATGTCCTTCTCCTCAATGCCAAGTCGAGTAACTTTTCTCACCGTAACTTGTATCATGAGTTTGCGCAAGGGTGATGAGCCGCTGCAAGATGTGAGTTGAGTGGATCTCCTCGTTGCCAACTTTCCTGTAATGTGTTATTCAGATCAGGGGTGAAGGGTGGCATGCGAGATGCTTTTGAAGTTCGAGGACGAGGACTTGAAGCGCCTCGCCTACGAACCGGACCACCGCTCGGACCGCTGGCCGGCCGGGACAACAAGGGCATATAGGCAGCGGCTGCAGCAAGTGCACTCTGCAGTGAGTGAGCGAGACTTGATGGCGCTGAAATCCCTTCGCATGAAGAAGTTGGAGGGTAGCGATGACGGCATATGGTCGGTCAATATTGATGCGAAGTATCGGCTTGCACTTCGGTTCCAGACTCGAAATGGAGAGCGTTTCGCCACCATCATTGAAGCTCGATCACAACAAGCAGCCGAGGAGTGATGTAAGTGGCACACGACCTCGCTGAAGCATTTCCTCCGGGGGAATCTCTCTCTGAGGAACTTGAAGCCCGTCATTGGTCACAGAGTGACTTCGCTCAGATCCTGGGGCGACCGGCACAATTTGTCTCCGAAATCATCGCCGGCAAGAAGGAAATCACCAGAGAATCAGCAGCCCAGATCGGCGCGGCACTCGGGACTGCGCCCGAATACTGGCTTAATTTACAGAACTCGTACTTGTTGTGGACCCAATCTCGCAGTGAAGCAACCCGCAAAGAGCTGGACGATGTGCGTTTGCGGGCCCGGATGAACGAACTCGCCCCTGTTGCCCTGCTACTAAAGAGGGGAATCCTCAAAGGCAGAACACTTAAGGAACAAGCCAATGAGCTGGTTGACTTGTTCCAAATCGAACGTATCGAAGAAACACCTGGTTTTCTTGCCGCCGCACGGCGCTTCGATCGAGATCAAGAGCCCACACCATCGCAAAAAGCGTGGCTAGCCTGTGCACGTAAACACGCGCAAGAGCTCCATGCCAGCAAGTACGATGCGGCTGGACTTACGCATCTAGCGGAACGCCTGTCACGAATCGTGGCAGACCCAGCGAAATTTGGAGAACTACCTACGAAACTTGCAACTGTTGGAGTTCGCCTCGTTTACGTGGAAGCCTTCCCTGGAAGCAAGCTCAATGGGGCTGCCTTCCTCCTGAATGAGGACCCGGATCAGCCAGTCATCGCCCTGTCAGGTCGAGGAAGGCGACTTGATATTGTCCTCCTTACGCTGCTTCACGAAATTGCCCACGTTGTATTAGGGCATGTAACTCCTGACCGCTCAGTCATAGATGATGACCCTTCTGAGGAACCTGCTGAGGAGGAGGCAAATCAGCTGGCGGGAGAATGGCAAATCCCTTCCGAGCTCCCCGGACCGCCTGCCACTGTCCGACGGGGTTGGCTAGACTCGGCTGCCGAGAAGATTGGGGTTCACCCCGTAGTTGTCCTTGGCCGTCTGCAGCGGGACGGATTACTGGACTGGCGAACTGCTCTGGCGAAGGACGCTCCATCCGTCGATGAGTACCTCCAGTTATGGGAAAAGAGCGGACATTGAACCGGGGGACTACTTCGTTGCGCGACGTCGTCCTGATCTTCCTACTAGATGCGGAGGAGAATGCTGACAAGGGACATCAGCGGGGCCGCTTGGTTGACAACGGGTCAACGAACCACGGTCCGAGGGTCAGCCTGGCGCATCGCAGCCGTGGCTGCTTTTTGGTCCACGCGAGACAAATGACCCGAGTGACATAGAGCAAGGGCTCTGGCAAAGACACGGCGGCCCCGATCGTGGACCTGCATCTGGCCGGCCTATCGGAACCTCCGGATGCGTTCAGGTTCGTGCTCTTTGGAGTTTGCCGGATGGAAGAACGGCGATGTCACTGGAATTGGGTCACCAGAGAGATGACCGCAACGCTTCGACGGAGGCATGATAGCTGTCCTGTCGTCGTCGAACCGTGCCCCCACTATTGACAGCACTTATGCATCGTCTGCGTAGTGCTGGACCAGATGTGAAACGGCCGCCACGGGCGGAATCCGTCAATTGACTTGCGTACCCACGCTCTAGCCTCGTCACGAGGCAGGCGGGACGCGATATGCAGGCAACTCCATAAAAATCGTTTGTCTCTTCTGAAAATGCGAGGCCAATGCACGGCGCATAGGGTGAGTGTTCACGCCATTCATCGGGGATCATGGCGATGTTCTACAAAGACCAGGGGATGTTCGTTGTCTTTAAGTTCATGAATTACCCAGTCGCGCATCGACTCGACATCGGAGAACGCTGTGCAGCCAAAGAGCCAGCTCACGGTTCCCAGCAGTGCGTCCATTCGTACTCAATGTCTCCAGAACGAAGGCGGACAGCCTGGCCCGTTCATCTCCGACGGTCTCGGATGCGGCCAGGCTACGAAGGCGGCAGTGTCTGTTTCTGCTGAGGAAAGTTTCTATGGAATACAGGGCGATATTGGCTGACTCGCGGCTGGTCCACTCGTCGGTTCCATCGATAAGCCGAAGCAACCTATCGTCCTCAAGCGCACACTCCACCACGGGCCACAGCTGTGCTCTATGCCGGCTGTATTGACAATGGCGACCGTCGCCACCGGTGTAATTGGGCTCTCTCAACACTGCTGGCGTTCCGGTCGCGGCAATCAGCCTGTTCGTCGTTCTGCATGCCTCGCTGCGCTGTGGGGAGTTAAGGATCGCGTCCGGAAGGAAGCCTGCCTGACGGCATGGACGGAAGCATTTAAGGACAGCCCCGCCCGCGTTGACAAAAAGAGATGAAGATGACAGGCAGTTCCTGAAAATCGAAGACTAATTCATTCGCAAGGAGGGCCGGCCGGCGGCTCCCTCCAGGGTCCGGGCCTCTACGAATGAATCCGACGGGCCAGTATGCGTTGCCCTCACCCGGCCACCAAACTATCTCTTTTAGGCTTCCCGCGCGCACAGATAGGCGACCGGATCCGGCGCCGGCCCCATGCCAACACGGGCGCGCAGCTGACTGAATTGACCGAAGAGCATGCCGCCGCCTCGGATCTAGCAGGAAGCGGAAGCACGTTGGTGGTTGATCAGGTCGCGCCGCGGTAGGCTCATGGAGCAGAAGGCTCGCATGCTTGAACGAGATCGCTTATGGCTGGGATGGCGGTGTCCGGCCCCCGGGGACGGGTTCATGGGTCGCCCCTGGGAGGCCCACTCTATTGGCCACCCCAGCCCCGCCTCTGCGTTCTTTCGGAGGGAAGTAGACGACACTCCGCTACCCCCAGCATGAACGTCACGACCGTTCGGGATGCAATGTAGTCTCGAATTATGTCTCTGGATACCCTACCGAACGTCGTTAGTCGTGGCACGAATAGTAAGCCAGTTGCCAGCGAGGCCCTGGCCGTGTTCTTTGAGTCTGGCAACGCTCCCGGAGGGGGCCACCTGACTATTGGATACCCCGTGACCACGGTGTCCGAAGATCGGGGACCTCTTGATGCCGTCTACGTTTCTCCTGGCACTGGAGTTGTTGCTTTCGACATTGTCGAAGGCTCAGAGTTAGGCGATTACCAGACCCGCCAAGATGACGTATACACCCGGCTTGAGGTTCGACTGAAGGCACATACGGCCCTCGTGGAGCGGCGCGTCCTGAAGGTGAAAGTCCACACACTCACATTCGCACCAGCGCTGGCGCGTGTGCCGGACGATAGCGCATATCCGGTCGCCAATATGGCAAATATCGACGAAGTTCTTTTCCGTATGGTCAGTGACGAATTTGAGCCAGAGGTGCATGAGCGGGCTTTGTCAGCGCTACAAAGCATGTCGAGTATTCGCCGCACGAGCACCGCCCGTCCTGTTCGGCTCCCCGACTCTCGAGGGGCGATACTGAAAGGCCTTGAGGCCTCCATCGCGACTCTTGACGCCCAGCAAAGCCACGCCGTGATCGAAACGGCCGACGATGTCCAGCGGATTCGTGGACTGGCAGGTTCGGGTAAGACCGTCGTGTTGGCGCTCAAGGCCGCTTATCTCCACGCCCAGCACCCCGACTGGCGTATCGCCGTAACCTTCAACACACGGTCCCTTAGGGACCAGTTCCGGAGATTCATCAACAACTTTACGATCGACCAGACCGGCGATGAGCCGGATTGGTCGATGGTCGACATCATACAGGCTTGGGGTGCGTCAGGCGGTGGTAACCGTGAGGGGCTCTATCATCGTTTTTGCGTCGAGAATGGCGCAACCTACTACGATTTTGGTGCAGGCAAGAGCATGTTCGGCGCACAGGACGCCCTGGGAGGTGTGTGTGAGCAAGCCTTGACAGAGGCTGAGGGCTCTAAGCCTTTGTACGACGCCATTCTTGTTGACGAAGCGCAGGACCTTCCTCCGGCATTTCTGCGTATGTGTTACGAGATGCTCGGTGACAAGAAGCGCTTAGTCTACGCCTACGACGAGCTGCAAACCCTCAACGGCAAAGGACTTCCTCCGGCCGAGGAAATCTTTGGAAGTACGAGTGCGGGACGGCCTCGCGTTGAGTTTGGAGGCTCCGGGGGTGGTCGCCGAGACATCATCTTGGAGAAGTGCTATCGCAACTCTCGGCCCGTCCTGGTCACCGCACATGCATTGGGATTCGGCATATACAAGAAGCCTTCTCCCCCGGCCTCCACCGGAATCGTACAAATGTTTGAGCAAAAGGATCTCTGGACCGACATAGGGTATCGCGTGCGTGAAGGAGCCCTCATGGACGGGCAGCACGTACGCCTAGAACGTGATGCAGAATCAAGCCCACGGTTTCTTGAGGAACATTCCTCCACAAGTGATCTGTTGACATTCAAGGTGTTTGACTCCGTGAGTGATCAAAATGAATGGATTGCCGAGGAGATCCACCGAAATTTGGCCCACGACGAACTTATCGCCAACGACATCATTGTGATTAATCCCAACCCGTTTACAACCCGCACCAATCTTGGTCCAGTTCGCAAGGCTCTAATCAGTCTTGATATTCAGAGTCACATTGCTGGAGTGGACGTTGGTGCAGACATCTTCTTCAAGCCAGACGAAAGAAGTGTGACCTTTACAGGCATCTATCGAGCCAAGGGCAATGAGGCTGCAATGATCTATGTCGCTAACGCCCACGAAGACTTCACGTCTAAACAAAACCAAGCTCGAACCCGCAACCGCCTTTTCACGGCAATAACGCGAAGTAAGGGTTGGGTTCGTGTTACCGGGGTCGGCTCAGAAATGAGAGAACTTTTGGAGGAGTTCAATACCATCGAAAATTCTGGCTTCACACTGGATTTTGATTACCCAACTGAAGAAGAAAGAAAGACGATGCAAATCCTTCATAGAGAGGTTCCTCCGGAGGTGCAGAAAAGGGTCCGGGGACATGACACCTCGCTGGATAGACTCGTCAAAGATCTCGAGGCTGGGTCGTTCTATAGAGAAGACCTGGATTCCGCTACGTTGGCCCGGCTCGAGGCGCTTCTGCGCCATGAGTAGGCGAAAGCCCACCGTCGAACTTCTCAAGAACGAAATAGAGGATGTGACTGCGTTTCTGGTGGGAAACGGGCTCGTGGATGACCAAAACTCAGTCGCACGTCGTCCTGGAATAAGTGGAATCGTTCGTTTGGAGGCAGACTACTGGGCTGATGCTCCCCGCATGCAGGAGAAAATACCATACGGGGAACTCTACGAGAGGCTTAGGGAGTCGCGAGCCTATGACCTGAAGTTCCTGGACGGCGCTTTCGTGCAATTCAGGTTCATGTTTAAGGACGCAGACACACTCACCAAGAGCGAACTGCGTTTCCTCCCCTCACCGAACCTCACGACTTTCCAAGAGGATCCAGAACTTTACCTTCACGACGAACTATACGGAGATGTCGTAGACAAACGTGCCGTAACGGTTCCACTGCGGTTCGACTTCGACGACTCGGATGAAGTCGTCAAGGACGTCCTGCATCCCGTAAGCCATTTAACGTTGGGCCAGTATCCCCACTGTCGCATCGCGGTGACTTCTGCCATCACGCCGTATCACTTCGTTGAATTCTTACTCCGCAGTTTTTACAGGGGAAGGGCGACGTTACCCACAGACGGCATGCCACGGGCCAGGGCAGTCATGCCTCAAACTATCACCGAAGGAGAACAAGCGCTTCTCCATATTGCCTTGCCGTACTCCTAAGTGAACTTCGAGCCGCGGGCCCTGTCGGGTCGAAGCCGGGCGCGCCGCCGGCGAAAAGGCTGCTGCGCCGCTCTTAGCTTCGGCCCTGCTGACCCGGCTTACGGCGCAAACCGATGTCGAACAGGGAGCTCGTGGGGGACTGGTCGCCCTGGAAGTCGTTCGACGCCAGCAGATGGCGCGACCGTGCAAGAGAATGAGGATCGACCGAATTGCGCGGTGGATTCGCAAGTGGTCCGCGGGCGGGGCTCATCATCAATCTCCGTGGTGAGTGTTGGCCACTCGTCCGCTTGTGGACCGACCGTGCGAAACGATGCGCTCACTGAAACTTTTGCGTCCCCGTGCTCCCAAAGTGACAGGCTCAGGCGAGGCAGAGGAAACATCCAACGCCGAGGGGAGTCCTCGCTGGTCGCGCGGTGGCCACGTCCGAGGCATCCGATAGTCAGGTCGCCTGTGTCGGCTACTGTGTCCACGCCCAGCAGCCGCATCAGCTTGGCAAGAACTTCTATACGCGGAGCTTTTCAATGTAGGACTAGCCGCCGCGAATGCTAGGGGACGCAGTGGGGGCAGGCCCAAGCTCCTATGCAAGCCTATAGTGGCGCGGGCTAAGCAGTTGCACGCCGCTGGCAATCTGAGCCCCAAAGAAGTTGCCGATGCTGTCGGCGTATCTGTTGCCGTCCTCTACCGATACCTGGCCAAGTAACCACACGATGAAGGGCAGGCAGGCAGTCAGACTGTCTGCCTGCCCTTCGGCGTCGAATCAGGACTAGCCTATTCAGCCGCCTCCGGATCGACGCTAGGGATTACCTTGTCGATGGCTTGGACCAAATCAGCAGCGACCCCATCAGCCTCAAGCGCAAGGTCAACGAGCTTTCGTGCCTGCTGGAACGTAACAGCAGTGCTGGTGTCGACGCCCGCAGCGACGTACTCCGCGCGTTTCGCCAAGCTTGCGATCAGTGCGTGATCGTCGTTGGCCGAGTCCCAAGCAGGAAACGGAACCATAAAAACATACTTGTCAAAGTCCCGTTCCCCGAACAGTCCCAAATTTTGGAGTGGCTTCACCCGCTCCAAAAGGACTGGGCTGTTTAGGATCGCTTCCAGATAGCGCGCCTCGGACAATGTGTGTGCCGGAGCCCAGTACAGCTTGTGCTCCACTAGCGCGCGCACGTCTGTGGTAATGGCGGCCGCCAACCGGCTCCCCGAGCTTGTGTAACACACACGATAGGGCGATTCAGTTGCGAGCTGTGCGCTGAGCTGGCCGTGGTAGTCGATCCGCTCGTGAAGTGGTGTCTTGTCTGTCTTGGACCGGTTGGCCACCCAGCCTGCCTCCGCCTGCGCCCACCAGGAATCGAGGTCGGGTGTGGATCGGATAACGGAGCCGGCCAGAATCTGACGGTTGCGAATCGGGGCGACACACTCCAAGGGCTCTTGCATTCGGTAAGGGAGTACCGTTTCGCCCAGGAGGAGCGGGAAAACAAAGGCTTCGGAGACGGTGGCACTGAGCGATTCGAGAAATTTCCACGGCTTCTTGTCCTGATTGGAGCGCCGGGAAGTCAAAGCCACCCGGCCGGCACCCGCGCCAAGGGGTCCCGCGTCCACTCGTTCGACGCAAACGAGCATACGAGGAAGAATGAGCGCACCTTGACGGAACCGCTTGGCGTAAGGCGAAACGGGCGCGGGCTCGCTCGGATCGTGCTGGGTAACTTTGCCCGCTGAGATAGTGATGCGGTCCTGAACCTTCTCCCACGTTTGTGCGTGGTTCGAAAAAGTACCCTTCCAGTTCCTCGTGGCGGACGGCATCGCGGAGGCTAGGGTGCTTGAGACCTTGCTCCCGAAGATGACACAGGACACCATCGGAAAACCTGTTCGGATCCTGACGAACTCCCACGATTCTTCAAACCTCGCAGCCAAACCCGAGACGGTTTGGCTATTTTTGTACCAACGGCCAGTCCGGAAGCCGTGGTGGGGTTTGCGCGTCAGCGTCCCGTGAGGCATCACAAACCCGAATCGCCCCTCGGGCTTCAAATAGAGTTCGACGGCGCGAGTCACAAACAAGGTTGAAAGGTCGCGGGCGCTGGCTCCCAAGGCACCCGACAAAAGGTTACGCTCCTTGGCCAACCGCTTGTACCGGTCCTGCATGGCACCGGGCATCTTGGAATATCTCAGCCAGGGCGGGTTCCCGACGAGGACATCAACCCTGTTCTCTGGCATGGAAAGCCAGAGCGGACGCACGAGGTTCCGGACGTAATAGCCCCAGATGTGATTTCGACCATTCAGGTGCAACTGACGGAGCGTGGAGAACGTTGCGCGGAGAACATCCCTGTCTTCTTCCGGGACGTTGTGGGCCGAAAGGATTGGGTCAACAAGGTCCCGAACTTTGCTGGACGGACTCGCATTACGCAGTCTGCCTTGGACCTGTGGAGTAATCCGACCTGGAGCAAGTTCTTCGTCAGCGGATGACAGCACCTTGTCGGCCATCGCCGACACAAGGCTGTCAAAGTTTTGAGCATCGCTGAGGATGGATAGCGGAAACACCAGATTGTCGTCGAACAATAGGCCACCGCCTGCGGACATGATGTCCTCCCCGGTAGTTTCCACGGTGATGGCGTCCTCGGATGAGAGGAGGCTCGACTGTTGCTCCCACTGAAGAGAGTCGCCCAGATACACCGGGATGGTGATCCGGCCGCGAGAAGGATGCCTCAATCTATCCGCGCCGATCGCAAGCAAGTACGTCACCCTAGCTAGGGTCACTGCCACCGGGTGGATATCCATTCCGTAAACGTGGCATACCACACCGTCGACCGCGTCACCCACTTCCATCCCCTTGGCTTCAGCCGCATCAAGGTATGTCCTCACGGCGTGAAAGATGAATGTGCCGGACCCACAGGAAGCGTCTAGGACCTTCGTGTCCAACGGGTTGTCGTACTCCTTGGCAAGGACTCGGTCGGCCAGCCAGTCCGGCGTGTAGTACTCACCAAGAGCCTCTCGGGTCTGCTGGGTGATTACGCTTTCGTATAGATGCTTTAGAACGTCGTGCTCAACCTGATCCCAGCGGAACTTGCCGATCCTTGCGGCCAAGGAACGTACGAACTGCTCTCCCCCATCAACCTCCAAAACCCAATCGAAGAAGTCCGCCTCCACAACCCCGTGAATCTGGGACGATGCGAACCGGCTGCCTTCGGCGAGCTCACGCGGTCCCACAGCATTAGGGCCGCTTAGTTCAAACCCGATCACAGCATGCGCTATTGCCTCAGCAGTTAGGACCAGTAGCGTGTGGTCCAAGAACAGGTGCTCCACATCTTCGAAGCTGGAACCAAAAGCAGTTTTCAGTAGCTTGCCCCAGAGCTCTCGCTTCAGCACGACAGTAGGGTTGTTGCGGTTGGCATCGAACAGAGCTTGAAGAGATGCGTGGTCTGCATGATGGGCTGGTGACTCCGCGCCCAGTCTTCCCTCTATTTCAGCAGGGGTCGGTTTTATCTGCTCAACCGTCGATAGGACGGCCCCGAGCCAGGACCGAAGGCGCTCCGTGTCTGTTGCGTTGTTGATCAGGAGCGGCTCAGCCGCCTGTATCATCCTTCCCGACTGGTCCGGGTCAGGAACGTAGAGTATCCATTCACGGCCGTCAGTGAGAACGCCAAGGTAGCGTGCTCCCGTCTGGTCGCAACGGGTGCTTACGTACTGACCTAGTTGAACCTCAGCAGTTTCGAGAACACTTCCCACGCGCAGGTTCTTCTTCACTTCGATGACCGTTGTCCCAGATTCAACATCGATACGGCGACGGCTTCCGTCGCCCAGTTGGGCCTCCATCGCGACGTTAACGGATTCTTCCGCAATGTCGTTGGAATCAACGTTCAAGCCAGCCGCGAGTATGAAAGCCCGAATGTCCGCTTGGAGGGTCGCTTCGGAACGCGCGGCTTCCCGTCTGGCAATCCGCGCGGTCATATCTTCAAGCAACTCTGGCAAAGGTCCCCCTAGTGGACTAGTAGATGCAACGAGCCTATCGGGATTGAGAGCTCGGCTGTTGATGCGAGGTCTCGTGTCCGACGTCACTGCGCCACCGCAGCTGCCGTGGCATACACATCGGCCGGCATGGACCGGTGCAGTTTCCAGGTGATTGCAATCGGTTTCTCCCCCGTGTGCTGCACGTAGTCAACCTGTCCCAGGCACGTGTAAGGAACCGTCAGCCCTGTCTCGTCTTCTGACGTATCCCGTGTGAAGATCACGATCTTCGAACCGTGCGCGGCCCGGTCCAGGTAGCGCCTGCCCGTCGGGCTTCCCGGCGACGTCGCATTCTGTGACTCCCAGTGGAAAAGCTCCGGGCTGATCGCATAGTCCTTGTACATCGTCGTGGCCGAGTGCTTCTTGTCGTCCTTGTTGAGCGTGACGAAGAAGGCATCCGTGGACGTCGTAGGGCACCAGGCAACGCCCTCGCGGTGCTGCACGTTTTTGCCGAGCTCCAGTGAACCGTATTTCAGGGCCGCCAGGATCTCTTCACGCCGGTAGGTGGCGTGCGAGAGCAGCGGGACGTGCTGCAGCCCGGCGCCAAGGCCCTTGGCGGCGTGCTTGGACGCGGCCACGCCGAGTTTCACGAGCTGGCGGATCTCGCTGCAGACGAACTGGTAGCCGCGCAGATAGTCGAGTCCGGCGTCGTACGACTGGAAACCGCCGCCGTCGTTCCAGAGCGTGCAGAAGAGCATGCGGGCGAACGTCTGGTCCCGCATGCCGAGGTCCCCGTAGCGGGGCGCGTCAGCGCCGACGAGCATCGAGTAGGCCTCGGCGCGTTCCGGATCGTCCACATGGATCAGCGCAGCCATGCGGCCAAGGAGCTTCGTTTCGTCTTCGTCGGAGAGCTCCTGGTTCTTCCCGGTGAGGACTGCCTCCACCGGCGAGAACCCGTCGATCAGGCCGGCCTGGCGAAGGTACCCGGTCCACGAATCCCTGGTCGACCGGTAAATCGACTTCACGTCGTTCCCGGACCGCTCCAGATAGGCCTCCAGCTGGGTTTCCGCGTACGAGGCTATATCCCGGACCAGCTGGGCGCGGTTGAATCGCAGCTGGGCCCTGAGGTTGTCCAGCACCACCTGCTGCGCCACCCGGTCCAGCACAATCTGCGAGCCCGACGGCAGATATGGGAACTCGTCCTCGACAGCCTTTTCCAGCTCCTTGCGCCCATAGCCGGTCAGCGCCCGGTAGCGCAGGTCGAAGCGGAACTCGCGGCGCTGCTGGCCGATGAAGTCCATAACTGTCAGCACCGCCTTGCCCTCGGCACGGCGCAGCCCGCGCCCCAGCTGCTGGAGGAAGATCGTGGCGCTCTGGGTCGGCCGGAGCAGCAGGATGGTGTCCACCTGCGGCAGGTCCAGACCCTCGTTGAAGAGGTCGACGGCGAAGATGCAATTGATCGCCCGTGCGCGGAGCCGCTCCAGCGCCGCCGCACGGTCCGCGTCGTCGGTGACCCCGTCGACAGCAACGGAGGCGATACCGGCGCGGTTGAACACCTCTGCCATGTAGTGCGCGTGCTGGACCGAGACGCAAAAGCCGATGGCCCGCATCTGCTCCGTGCTGGTGACCTTGTCGCGGAGTTCACGGATCACCTTGGCGGCGCGGGCGTCGTTGCCGGTGTAGAGGGTGTTCAGCTGCGCGGTGTCGTAGTTGCCGCGCTTCCATTCCAGCCGGCTGAGGTCGACGTCGTCCGAGACGCCGAAGTAGTGGAACGGCACCAGCAGATCGGCGTCCAGGGCGTCCCAGAGGCGCAGTTCGCTGGCGGTGCGGCCGTCGAAGAACTGCTTGGCGACGTCGACGCCGTCGCCGCGTTCCGGCGTAGCGGTCAGTCCGAGGAGCTGCTGCGGCTGCAGGTGGTCCAGCAGCCGGCGGTAGGTGGGCGCCATGGCGTGGTGGAATTCATCGATGACGACGATGTCGAAGAAGTCCGGTGCCAGCTTGTCGATGCCGAGCGAGGACAGCGACTGGACGGAGGCGAAGATGTGCTTCCACTGACCGGGTTTGTGTTCCCCGACGTAGAGTTCGCCGAAGGCGCCGTCCTGCATGACGTCACGGTAGGTGCGCATGGCCTGTTTGAGGATTTCCTGGCGGTGGGCGACAAAGAGCAGCTTCAGATCTCGGCCGGCCGCTTCACACAGGCGTTTATAGTCCAGGGCTGCGATCACAGTCTTCCCGGTACCGGTGGCCGCGACCACGAGGTTGTGGTCGAAACCCTTGAGCCGCTCGGCCTCCAGGTCCTCAAGCATCTCCTCCTGGTGCAGAAACGGCTGGACCTCGAGTCCGGTGGCTGCCCCGGGGATGGCCGTCCGCCGGCCGCCATTGCGTTCCAGGGCGGCGTCCAGCCTATCGCCGTCGCGTTCCGGGTCGTAGCTTTGGAAGGCGCGCTGCGCCCAGTAGCTGTCGAAGGTGACCTCGAACTTGTTCAGGAGTGCCGGCGTGCCGACGGAGCTGAGCCGGACGTTCCATTCCAGGCCGTCCAGGAGGGCCGCCTGGCTGAGGTTGGAGCTGCCGACATAGGCGGTGTCGAATCCTGAATTCCGGCGGAACAGCCAAGCCTTGGCATGCAGACGCGTGGCCTGGGTTTCGTAGCTGATCTTCACCTCGGCGCCGTATCGGGTCACGAGCTCGTCGATGGCGCGGCGTTCTGTGGCGCCCATGTAGGTGGTGGTGATGACGCGAAGTTTGGCGCCACGCTCGTGGAGCTCCTCGAGCGCCGGCTGCAGGAGGCGGAGGCCCGTCCACCGAACGAAGGCGCAGAGCAGGTCTACCGTGTTGGCGGACTCGATTTCGGTGCGGAGTTCCGCGGCGAGGTTGGGATCGTCCTTGCTGTTGGTGAGCAGCGCCGAATCGCTCAGTTTGGTGGTGGGGCGGCGCAGGTTGCGGCGTTTGAGGGTGTCCGGTCGGTGGAGGGACTGGAGTTGAGTGGGACCCGCGGAGATACGGTCCGTTTGCTGCAGGTCGTGGAGGAATTTGTTTGCCAGGGCCACGCGTTCTGTGGGTTTGGCTGCTGTCAGGGCTTGGCGGACGGCGTCAGCGACGTGGCGGGAGAGGATGTCCGGGCTGTCTTCGTCTGCTATGACCTCGAAGGCTGGCTTGAGTTCTCCTGATTGGTTCAGTCGCGTGTTGAGCAGGTCCGTGGTGAGCAGTTCGTACAAGCCTTCGGGCAGCTGTTCCGCTGCCCCTCCCCCAATGAAATTAGTCACTGCGCCAGGCTAGCGGATGGCCGGCCTACGGCAATTACGACCCACCACTTGCCGGGGCCACCAATTTCAAGCACCTCCCGCCAAGGAGAACGCTATTCGATATCAACGTTTTCTCCACCAGCGGCCAAAGCTTCCAAATACTCTTGGCGGACGTCGCTCATCGACCTTTCGTTCGCGAAGTCAACTAGCCAGAACCACCATCCGGCCTCCGATTGCGCCCCGGTGATCGTCCGCGCGGCGGCACTGAGTGTTTCGCATCTCGTAGTACCTATGAACAGCGAGCCGTCCTCGCTGATCTCACAAGTCTTTCCGCGATGTGCCTGTACTCTCGCGGTGAGAACGTCCCCCGGCCTCAGAAGGCCAGCATTAACGAGGTCCGCCACTTCAATGCGCGGGAGAGATCTCTCGATCGCAGCGGCGAGTTTGCCTGTGTGTCCGGCCGGAACCGGCCAGATGTTCAATAGATCTGAAATCATCCGTTCAGTGCGTTCCGCGATGAATTCTTCAGTCCACTCTTCGGATCCAAGGTCGACAACTTCTCGCGTGATCAACAGCGACGTGTGCTTCTTCAACCCGTCAAGCTTGCCCTTCGCCCCCAACCATGGCCCATTGGAAACCTTGCTATTCAGCGCTTGTGTAATCAAAGTCAGGTTTCCCAAGGACTGAACTAGGGAATCTCGTTGCGTTGATTCCGTATCGGTGAGAGTCGGCGGCCAGTTGGCTGCCCATTCCTGAGGCATGATGTGTTCGATCGTGGCAGTCCCACGAATTACCGGCTGCTCGTGCAAAGGGCGGCCCGAAGTCCAACCGCGTCTGTGATCTTCTACGGCCTCCAGCATCATTCGGAGCCTGGCCCTGCGGAAACGCTTGTACACAGGGAGATCTTGAAGCTCTCGACGCACCTCCGCGTCTCCTGGCCAGTAGTCGTTAGGACTGTCGGCGCGCGCGAAATAGCTCTCGGTGGCATTCCCGGCCACCTCTCGCGGACTTGCAGTCAGATCTTTGAGAAGCTCAACGAAGATGCGGTTGTAAGCCTTCGTGCTCGCGCGCACACACGAACGCCGGACGAGCCAGCTCTCGACCGTTCCAAGCGCCTTGTGGAGCTGGTCTTCGGGAATGCGGGGTTTATCGGGATCGTGGAGCCAGAGGACGAAGGGCTTGACTACTTCAGATTCGAGTGTCGCCGTACGGTAAATGAACAGCTCGAGTCGGCTGAGAATGCTCGTCGAGTTCTGGGCTGCCAGGGTCATAGATCTGTAGAGCTCGGCGTTAGCCTGTATCCGCGGCAGGAGCTTCTCGATGGGTTCGCCGGAATCAGAAACATGGCGCTTAAATTGGCCAAAAACCTCCTTGGCCGGGACGTCTTTGAGGCTATGGGCAATGAGCCATTGATTCAGAAACAGCGAGCTGCGACTGTAGGCTATTCGGCCGGCAGAAACTTCAGTTTCCCAGAACGGCGTCTCGAAGCTCTCCCAGTAACTTTTGTAGGCTTTTTCAGCCTCTTGAGGGGATGCGTTTAACCGCTGAAATACGAAGTTCTTGATTAGGTCTGCGGCAGTCAGAGGTGTACCTCTGGCGTTCAACGTCTCGAATATTTCCTGAGCATCTTCGTCCGGCTGGAGCTCGATGACCACGATCTGGAGAAGCACAGTGACTGCTTCCACGAGGGCCTGTGATCGCGTTTCCGTTTCGGAGTTACCGATCCATTCGCGGGCTGCCGCCGAGAAGAATCCGTGCGCCTTAATTAGTCTTGATCCAGCAACGGCGGTCTCCGGCGAAGTCACTGATTCCATGACCTGATTGAATGCGAGCCTGTCTCTATTCGTCGGCCACACTTTGTATCGGTCCTCAGCATTCTTCGCAAAGTGCCTTGGGTTCTCCACTAGATCCTGAACTTGCCTCGCAATGTCATCGAACCCTGCAATACGTACCTGTTCATTCACGGCGCTAAGCAGCAGTTGGAGCGTTGTAAGTCGTTGTTGGCCGTCAATGATCGTCCTGACAGGAAGTGTGCCGATGGACCCCATCTGCTGTTGCAGGACCACGGCGCCCAAGAAGTGCGGTGCGACTGTTTCGTGCTGTAGCCGCTTGTCGGCCAAACGCTTGACGTCGTCCCACAGGGGGGCCCACTGACCATCCTCTGACCACACGTAAGGGCGCTGAAACAGCGGAACCATAAGCCGTTGCGGCTGGTAGAAGATTTCCGTCGGAGACTTAACCTGAGTGATCACGGGTCAATCCTGCCATGCGCCCTATGTGCTACTTGAAGCCACACGCTCGTGTGTTGCATATGTACGCGGCCGCCCCCATCAGGGTGTAGAACGCGGCGGACGATTTTGCTGATGGAGCATTGTCCACCTGAGTAGTATTCGCAGGAGACAAATGAACGCTATCCATTACGCACACAGAAGGTGGGATGATGAACAGCCATAAAGTGACCATGGACTGGTTGGGAGAATCAATCGAGACGTTGGCCGATCTTTGGCCGCGGGCGCCGAAGGCCGTGATCGTCGGCATCAACCCAGCACCCGTCAGTGTCTCGATCGGTCACTACTACCAAGGTCGGATGGGTCAGGCATTGTTCCGACGGCTTCGCGAGGCCGAGGTTCTAGGGCAAGCAACTCATGGCTACGAAGATGATCACGCCGTGGCCGCTGGAATCGGTTTCACCGACGTAGTAAAAAGGCCAACGATTAGTGCCTCAGAGGTCGGACGGGAAGAGGTCAGGGTGGGGACAGAAGCTCTCGAGCAGAAGCTAGGGGAACGTTCAGTACCGCTGGTCATATTTTCCTTCAAGCAGGCCGCGACGACGCTTCTGGGGAACTTCAAAGGTAATGGCTTCTTGAGCGACCATACGCTTGGAGGCGCGTCCGTATTCGTAATGCCCGGACCATACGAGTCGGCCTTGACTGCCAAGAAGACGTTGCAGGATTTGCGATCCTATTGGCTCGAGAACTAGTTCCCTAGATTCCTTTGGGTGTTCGGTCCAGCAAATCAGGTCTGATCGTCCACCAGTTCGCACAACCGTCAGCGGCTGCCCTGTTTCTAGCAGGCAGCAGGAATTTCACGGCTGCGGATAAAAAAGCGGAGCCGCTCGCTTCATATGGGGATTCTGAGGTCTAAGTTTTAGACAGAACGCCTGAGACATCTGAGCCCGATCCTAGGAAGGGTTCGGGCTGGGTCATTGAGTAAACCCCGATAGGAATCACGATGCAGCTCCCCCACATCCTCATTGACAAGAGACTCAAAGGCAAAGCCGCAGAGTTACTTCACGCATATTTCGAGGAGGAAACGAGTACGGGGTTTCCTCGCACGGGAAGTCGGTTCGAGTCGTGGCGCGGTGGTGGTGCCAGAGTCGGCTCGGCAAACGTGCTGACCGAGGAAGACATTCTGGCAGTCTCGTTTTTGGGCGTTCGCGTGCGAGGCGCGGCGGCATTCGGACTCCTTCACACACACCAAGAAACGATCACTCGGCTGTTGTTGGAGATTCCGGCGGACCTTGATTTGGTAGACCTGGAACGTGAGAACTTCAACGAAGTTCTAGGGTCAGGCACAAGCGCGGCGTCGCGACTTTGGGGTGTCTTCACCAATGATTCGGGCCCCAAGTGGGGAATTGGCGCCACGACTGCGAGCAAGCTCCTCGCCCGGAAGCGACCCCGGCTCATTCCGGTCTATGACTCCGTGATCGATCGTGTAACGGAACTGGAAGGGACGGCCCGAACCCAGTGGCTGGACTGGCATTCCGCCCTTCTGGATACTGACTTGCCCGAAGTGTTGGAGGAGATTCGCGCCCTCTCCGGCATCAAGGAGAATATCTCTCAGCTGAGGGTCATGGATGTTGTGCTTTGGATGCACGGAATAGAGCAGGGACTTGAACCCTTGGAAAATGGGGACGAAGCTGTAACGCCCTAAAAATGCCGACTGCTTTTGGCGTCGCCAGCCAAGGTCACTGTTCCTGAATTCTGCCGGTCAGCGACATGCCCATAAGACGGGCGCCAAAGCCTAATTGCCCAACTCAGCCCGGCACACGTCCCCCCGCTGTGGAACCGGCGCCCCAGCCCTTTGAGACGGCGCCTTTGCCATTGGCACTCTCCCGTTTACGAAACGCAACGCGATCCCGCCACCACCCCTTACTGTTGATTCTGCACGCAACGAAACCGTTTACGTAAACCGTTTGCGTACCCCGTCGCCATGACGGGTATCAAACACAGAGACAGCCTCAGGGAGGAGGAACAGTGGTCACCATCCGCGATGTCGCCAAGCATGCCGGCGTCTCCCCGGCCACCGTTTCCCGGGTTGTCAACGGGCTCGTCGGCTATTCGGACGAGACTCGGGAACGGGTCGAGACCGCGGTCAAAAGCCTCAGCTACGAAACGGACTACCTCGCCCGGGGCCTGAAGACCAGGCAGACGTCCGTGATCGGGCTGCTCGCGCCGATGGTTTCGGATGCCCTGGCCTCCCAGGTCATGCAGGGCGTGGAGGAGGAAGCCCAGGAACGCGGCTACGCCGTGATGCTCGGCCGCACCGGCGCCAAATCCGCCTACATCGCCGGGTACCTGCGAACCTTGCGCACCTACCGGGCCGCCGGCGTCATCCTCATCTCCGCGGTGATCACGCCGGAGACCAGGCAGCTGCTGGGGCCCAACGTCCCCATCATCTCCGTCGCCATCAGTGACAAGTCGGGCTCGCCCAGCGTGGCGATCGACGACGAGCAGGCAGCCTACGACGCGACCCGTCACTTGCTGCGGCTCGGCCACCGGCGCATCGGCCTCCTGACCGGGGATCCGGCATCGATCTACGTCGGCCAGCCCCGCAAACGCGGCTACCTGCGCGCCATGACAGAAGCCGGATGCACCCCGGTCACCGCCACCGGCAGCTTCTTCTACGAAAGCGGCGCCGCCGGTGTCGGCGAACTGCTGCAGCAGGAACCCGGGCTCACCGCGATCTTCGCGATGAGCGATGAGATGGGCGCCGCCGTCGTCAATGAACTGCAGCGGCGCGGACTGCGGGTGCCGGAGGACGTCTCCGTCCTGGGCTTCGACAACACCTCCACCTCCCTGCACGTAAATCCGCCGCTGAGCACCATGGCGCAGCCGCTCGAGGAGATGGGGCGGATGGCCGTGAAGAAGCTGCTCCGCTCCCGCGACCTGGGGCCGAAGATCATGCCGCACCGGCTGATCGAGCGCGGCTCCACCGCGCCGGTCAATTCAACACCGGCGAACCCGGCCCCAACCGGCGCACAAGTCGGCGAACACGTCCTAGCCAGCTAGCCAAGACCCAAACACCACCACCCACGGCGACAGCCGGCACTCCCCCGTGCCACCAGGCAACCCGCCGCGATTCCGCACGCACCAAACCACCCGCACCAATCCCTCGCACCACCCCACATAACAAGGAGCAACACATGAGGCAGCGCCGCCGCACCTGGCAGACTCTTCTCGCCACCACTGCATCCCTGACCGTCGCCGCCGTCGCCCTCACCGGCTGCGGCGGGACCGGAACGGACGCGCAGAGCGCCCCGAAGGCCGCCGCGTCCTTTGAGGGCAAGGGCCCCATCAACTACGTCTCCAACCGCGATGCCTCGGGTGCCGCGAACAAGAGCATCGAGGAGTGGAACGCCGCCCACCCGGAGGAGAAGGTCACGTTCATCGAACTGCCGGACTCCGCGGACCAGCAGCGCCAGCAACTCATCCAGAATGCCCAGATCAAATCGGACACCTTCAGCGTGCTGAACCTGGACGTCGTCTGGACCTCCGAATTCGCCGCCAACAAGTGGATCATGCCGCTGCCCGCGGACGCGATCCCCACGGACAAGATGATCCCCGCCACCGTCAACGCCGCCACGTACCGGGACACCCTGGTCGGCGCCCCGTATTACACCGACGGCGCGCTGTTCTACTTCCGCTCGGACCTGCTCAAGGCCGCCGGCATCGCCGCCCCGCCCAAGACCTGGGACGAAATGAAGACCGCCTGCAAGGCCATCCTGGCCCTCCCCCAGGCCGCGGGCATGTCCTGCTACGCCGGCCAGTTCGACAAGAACGAGGCCCTCACGGTCAACTTCTCCGAGGCCGTGGCCTCCGCCGGCGGCACCGTGGTGGACGCTGACGGCAAGCCCACCGTCAACACCCCCGAGGCCAAGAAGGGCCTGAACCTGCTGGTGGACGGCTTCAAGGAAGGCCTCTTCCCCTCCGACGCCATCACCTACCTCGAAGAGCAGGGCCGCCGCGCGTTCCAGGACGGCAAGCTCGTCTTCCTGCGCAACTGGCCCTTCCTGCACGCCTCTCTGAGCGCCACGGACGGCTCCAGCAAAGTGGCCGGCAAGTTCGGCATCACCTCCATCCCGGGCACCGACGGCCCCGGCGTCTCCACCCTCGGCGGCCGCAGCCTCGCCATCTCACCCTTCACCGCCAACAAGGCCACTGCCCTGGAGTTCATCAAGTTCTTCACCAGCGAGGAGCAAGCCAAGAAGCGCCTCGCCCTCTCCTCCCGCGCCCCGGCGTACGCGTCCCTCTATGCGGATCCCGCCGTCGTCGCCAAGCGCCCGTTCTTCCCCACCCTGCTGACCTCGCTGAACAACGCCCAGCCCCGCCCCAAGGTGGTCCAGTACGGTGCCACCACCAAGGCCATCCAGGAAGAGGCCTACGCGGCCATCACCGGCAAGAAGGACACGGACACGGCCCTGAACGACATGCAGGCCAAGCTCACCGAGCTCTCCGCCAAGTAATTCCGAACTATTCGAGCAGCTGCCGGGCCGGCCGGTTCACCCCGGCCGGCCCATCAGCTGCAACCCCAGTGAGGTTCCCAGAATGACGACGACGACGACCGCCCCGCCCGCCGGCGCGCCAACCGGCACACCCCAACCAGCCAGCCCGCGCAAACGCGGCCACCGCGGCAACCGCACTCCCGGCGAAGGCCGCATGGCCGCCCTGCTGCTCTCCCCCACGATCCTGGTGCTGGCCCTGGTGATCGTGTACCCGCTGCTCGCCGCTGTGCACCAGTCCCTCTACCGCGCCGAATCCGGGCTGGACGCGGACGGCTTCGTGGCCGACGTCGAATCCTTCGTGGGCCTGGCCAACTACGCCGACCTCTTTGTCGGCGAAACTGGGCGGCGCTTCCTCAATGCGCTCGGCAACACCACGTTCTTCACCATCACCACGGTGTTCCTCGAGACCGTCCTGGGCCTCTGCCTGGCCTTGGCCATGAACCGCGCGTTCCGCGGCCGGTCCTTCCTGCGCGCCAGCATCCTGGTCCCCTGGGCCGTGCCCACCGCCGTGTCCGGCCTGCTGTGGCGCTGGATCTTCCAGTCCGACGGCATCGCCAACACCCTGCTCGGCAGCGAAATCCTCTGGACCGCCGAGGGCAACGCCTCCCGCGCGGCCATCATCGTCGCCGAGGTCTGGAAGACCGCCCCGTTCATCGGCCTGCTGGTCCTCGCCGGCATGCAGGTCATCCCCGGCGAAGTCTACGAGGCCGCCAAGATCGACGGTGCAGGCTGGTGGCGCCAGCTCGGCTCCATCACCCTCCCGCTGGTCAAGCCCACCCTGCTGGTCGCCGTGCTGTTCCGCATGCTCGACGCGCTGCGCATGTTCGACCTGCCCTTCGTGTTGATCGGCCCGGGCAAGGAATCCGTGGAGACCCTCTCCATGCTGGCGTGGGACGAATCCAACCAGCTGCGCTACGGCTCCGCCTCGGCGTTCGCGATCATGCTCTTCCTGTACGTCGCCGTCGTCGCGATCGTGTTCGTCAAGGTGCTCGGCGCCGACGTCACCGGCGCCAAGGAACTGAAGCTGATCTCGAAGAAGAACCGCTCCAAGGCAACCCGCAGCCAGGCGAACTCTGAACTGGCAATCTCCGAACAGAAGAAGGCCGAGGCCACCCGATGACCATCTCCGACCTCCGCAACGCCGCCGCCGACTCCGGTGCCCCGGGCGCGACCGGCGCCGGCACGCCCGACGCGAGCACCGCCGTCGGCCGCCCCGGCAAATCGAACACAGGCAAGCCGAAAGCGCAGCGCACGTGGCGCTCCTACTCGGTGTACCTGGGCCTGGCGCTGATCTTCGCCTACTGTCTGGCGCCGTTCTACTGGATGCTGGTCTCCAGCCTGCGCCGCACCGCGGACATTTTCGACAACACCCTGTTCCCGGCGCCGTTCTCGCTGGAGAACTACGTCAAGGTGTTCGACGGCTCCACCATGTTCGGCCAGGCCCTGCTGAACTCCCTGATCGTGGCCGGCACCACCACGGTGTTCGCGCTGCTGCTGGGCGTCTTCGCGGCCTACGCGATCTCCCGGCTGAACTTCCGCTTCAAGTCGGTGATCCTGGGCGTGATCATCGCGACGTCGATGTTCCCCGGCATCTCCGTGGTGGTGCCGCTGCTGCGCCTGTTCACGGACCTCGGCTGGATCAACACCTACCAGGCGATGATCGTCCCCAGCCTGTCCTTTGCGATCCCGCTGGCGGTCTGGAACCTCACCACGTTCATGAAGGCCCTGCCGTTCGACCTCGAGGAAGCTGCCATGATCGACGGCTGCACCAAGTGGCAGGCGTTCCGCCGGGTCCTGCTGCCGCTCGCCGCGCCGGGCGTCTTCACCACCGCGATCCTGACCTTCATCCACAGCTGGAACGAATTCATCATCGCGCTGTCCATGATCAACGACCCCAAGATCCAGACCGCCACGGTGGCGATCTCCAAGTTCACCGGCGCTACCGAATTCCAGGCGCCCTTCGGCGAGCAGATGGCCGCCGGCGTGATCGTCACCGTACCGTTGGTCATTATGGTGCTGATCTTCCAGCGACGGATCGTCGAAGGCCTGACCGCGGGCGCGAGCAAATGAGCGCTGCTCCCGGCTCGCTCGAGGAAACCACGATCACGCAGGCCCCCGACTGGTGGCAGTCCGCCGTCATTTATGAGGTCTACCCGCGCTCGTTCGCCGACGGCGACGGCGACGGCGTGGGCGACCTCGCCGGCCTCATCGCCCGGCTGCCGTACATCGCCGCGCTCGGCGTCGACGGCATCTGGATGACCCCGTTCCAGCCCTCCCCGCAGGTGGACCAGGGCTACGACGTCACTGACTACTGCGGCGTAGACCCGCTGTTCGGCACCATGGAACAGTTCGACTCGCTCCTGGAGCAGGCGCACGCGCTGGGCCTGCGGGTCCTGCTCGACGTCGTCCCCAACCACTGCTCCTCGGAGCACCCGCTGTTCCAGGCGGCCATCGCGGCCGGGCCGGGCTCGCCGGAGCGGGACATGTTCCACTTTGTTGAAGGCTCGGTGGACATGCCTGACGGCGGTGTCCCGCCGAACAACTGGCAGAGCGTCTTCGGCGGCCGTGCCTGGAGCCGTGCCAATCCCGGCTCGGAGACGGACACGGACTGGTACCTGCACCTGTTCTCGGCCGGGCAGCCGGACTGGAACTGGCGCAACCCCGCCGTCGGCGATTACTTCGACGGCGTGCTCCGCTTTTGGTTCGACAAGGGGGTGGACGGGCTGCGGATCGACGTCGCGCATGCGCTGTTCAAGGCCGACGGGCTGCCGGACTCGCCCTCCACCGGCGGGGTGGTGGACGGGCTGCGGTCCAACCCGCAGGTCTCGGACCAGGAGGACGTCCACGAGGTCTACCGCCGCTGGCGTACCCTCGCCGAGAAGTACGAGCCGCACCGGCTGCTGGTGGGCGAGGTCAACCTGGAGCCGGCCCGCGCCGCCCGCTATACCCGTGCCGACGAGATGCAGCAGGCGTTCGCCTTCGCGTTCGTGAAGCTCGGCTGGGATCCGGAGGCGTGGGCCGCCGTCGGGAACGAGCTCGAGGCGGCCCGGCAGCTCCACGGTGCAGCCCCTACGTGGGCGCTGGAAAACCACGACATCGTCCGCTCCGTCACCCGCTTCGGCGGCGGCGAACTGGGTTCACGCCGGGCGGGGGCCGCGCTGGTGGCTTTGCTCGGACTGCCCGGCGCCGCCTACATCTACCAGGGCCAGGAGCTCGGTCTGCCCGAGGTCGACGTCCCGGCAGAGGCCCGGGTGGATCCGATGTGGGCCCGCGGCGGCGTCTGCCGCGACGGCGCCCGCGTCCCGCTGCCCTGGACCGAGGGCGCGGAGCTGAACAACGGCTTCTCGCTCGCTGAAACTGCCGCGGAGCCGTGGCTCCCGATCCCCGCCGGCTGGGGAACTCACGCGATCGAGCGCCAAGAGCAGGACCCGGAGTCCATGCTGAACCTCACCAAAGCGGCCCTGGAGCTGCGCCGACAGCTATGGAAGAACGAGGTCTTCACCGAGGACGACGGCGGCAGCTGGCGGGTCGAGGCCGGAAACCTCCTCATCTGCGAACGTAACGAGCACTTCCTCGTCGTCGTCGCGATGGGCACCGAGCCCGTCCGGTTGCCGGCTGGCACTGTGCTGCTCAGCGCCGCGCCCCTGGCCGAGGACGGTTGGCTTCAGCCGAACAACGCGGCCTGGGTACTGAAGGGCTGAGCGTGCTGCGCGACTGAATCGGTCTGCCTACGAAAGCGCCGCGACCGGGGCAGCTCGGGGCGTTAGCTTTACGTGTTCTCGAGTCCGCGTGGAGGAATTCGTACGAGCCCCGGGCTGCAGGCCCTCTGTTCCCTTCCACGATCGAATGCCCGACTACTTCGCGGAGGTTATCTTTTCTACTTGGAAGGACGGAACTGTGGTGTTCCCACGCATCTGGGTCTCGTAGCTAACCGAGCCCAGTGACGTGGCCGTAATGCGAACCTCGTCGTCCGCCACGAATCCCTCCAGTGAAGGACAGTCTGAATCTCCATCGCCTCCGCGGAAAATCGAGTTCTCACCGTATTCCCAAGAGTTTTCCATCTTCTTGTGTGAGATGTTGGCTCGGAAAATGCATTTCCCGGTGGCAGCGTCGAACTGCGTAATTCTGGCGTAGATGACCATGGTTTTTCCGGAATGGCTGTCAGGGCTCTTGACTAGAAGCGCCAAATCACGCTCACTAAGCTCTTTCGCTGCGTCGATTTGAGCCTGCGAAACCGGAGACCGGTTCTTCGACTCAAGCTGTGATTCGGTGGACGACGAACGCACGCTCGACCCGATAATTGCGCATCCTGCGAAGAGAGCGAGTACGACGGCCAAGAGAACCAGCCAGACTCTTCGCTTCTTTTTCTTCGTTGGATACGGAGTCGCGGAGAGGGGCGAGGTGAAACCATAGGCGCCGTGAGTTCCAACCGCAGGTTCATCCACCCAGAGCTGCCACCCTTCTGGCGGCGGGCCCCAGGCTGGATCGGGCAGCCACCCAGATGGCGGAACCCAACCCGCAGGAGGTGTCGGCCAGTTTGGCGGCGGGTTGAAGCGTTTATTCATCGTGTGGTTGCGTCCCCTAGATCGAATTTGCCTCGAATGTACCTTGCCAGATCCAGAATCTCGCAGACGAGACGTAATTTTGATCGAGTGTCCCGGATTTGCAAAGGGACTGCGTGTCGAGGGCTGCGGGTCAGTAAAGCAGCCGGACCCCGAGGTGTCCGGCTCGTCTCGGCCGTCATCACCTCGGCACTTCAGAAAGCCGCGGCCGCCCGCGGTGACGGGGAAGCCCTTCCCGCTGGCGCTGAGCGTGACCGGGGTGCCTTTGTCCGGGGGTAATCATGTTGCCAAAAGCCTCCGCCGGCACTCTCGAAAATGCCCGAGATGACATTTTCCAATGTGTTTGCATTCGATTTCGTGGATGCAATGTAACATCCGTTATGCGGGTATACGCCCGCGACGCTATTGGGGGAAGCGAACATGCTTGTGACTGTTGGCTGGCGTGATGCACTACCTCTACGACCCGCGTTCCAGGCCGGGCTCCCCCCTATGTGCGTCCATCACCGCACCCACTCCGCACGCTCGCATCGCACGTCGGTCAGGTGTCCTATGAAAGGACTCTTATGAGCCAACCCCCGAACCTCGCCCCCTATCCCCCGGCTTACGGATATGGACAGGCAAAACAGAGCAATAAGTCTTTCCTCGTGACATGGCTGTTCTCCCTCCTCCTCGGCGTTTTCGGCGTGGACCGTTTCTATCTGGGCAAAGTCGGAACCGGTATCCTCAAGCTGGTCACCTTCGGTGGCCTGGGCATCTGGGCCCTGGTCGATCTCGTCCTCGTACTGGCGAACAAAACCCGCGATAAGCAAGGTCTTCCGCTGGAGGGCTACGACAAGCACAAGAAAATTGCCCTGATCGTCACCGCTGCCTTCATCCTCCTGAGCATCATCATCAATGCCAGCCGCGCCGGAGCTGCCACATCGTCCGCCTCACCCGCTTCCTCCGTAAATGACGCTACTGCCGCTGCTACTGCTACCCCGACAGCGACCCCAACGCAGGATCCCGCCGTCGCCAAGGCTGAGGCTGACGCTAAGGCCAAGGCTGACGCTGACGCTGCTGCTAAGGCGGCGAAGGCAGAGGCTGACGCTAAAGCCAAGGCTGACGCTGACGCTGCTGCCAAAGCCAAGGCCGACGCTGACGCTGCTGCTAAGGCGGCGAAGGCAGAGGCTGACGCTGCTGCTAAGGCCGCCGCTGAAGCTGGGACGACCAGTCAGCAAAACGCTCTGCGGACCGCTGGTGACTACCTCGATTACCAAGCCTTCTCGCGCACGGGCCTGATCAAGCAGCTGGAGTTCGAGAAGTATTCGGCACCGGATGCGACCTGGGCCGTTGACCGCGTGACAGTCGACTGGAACGAGCAGGCAGCCAAGTCCGCCAAGAGTTACCTCGAGTACCAGTCCTTCTCCCGTGCCGGACTGAAAGACCAGCTGATCTTCGAGGGCTTCAGCCCGGCGCAAGCTGAGTACGGAGTGAGCCAGACGGGCCTCTAGCGCTCCGAATCGATCAAGCCCAGCCGATGGGCTACTAAATCCAGAACAAATGAAAATGGGAATAATGAATAAAGAACTGGCCCTGACGGGCTTGCTGTGTCTTGCACTATCAGGATGCGCGGGAGCAAATACGCCTAAAGCTGCTCCGACCGTCACCGAGACCGTGACTGTAACGGAAACTGCCACGGCGACTGTAACGGCGACTGTGACAGCAGCTGCGGCGGCTCCAGCCGCCGCAGCTGCCGTACCTGCCGCTCCCGCTCCGGCCGAGACGGCCGTAATTCCGGCCGCAGTTGAAGGCATGAATGCTCAGGCCCTCGACGACGACTTGGCGGCCTTGGGATTCGAGAACATCATCTACAACGCCGATACAGGCAAAACAGTCCTCTTGCTAAGGAACTGGACAGTCACCGGAATCGATAACCCGGGCGCTAAGCAGCCCCTTAGCAAAGCCGTCGTCGTTCACGTAACCAAGTAGGGAGTGCGGCGGGTGTTGATGGCCACACTCAGCCATCCGCACCCGCCGTTCGGCGCACCAAGTCCTGATGGTGGACCTCTGCCGCAACGAGCGTCCCACTGGCGGTGCGTACCCTCGCCGACGAGATGCACCAGGCCTTCGCCTTCGCGTTCGTGAAGCTCGGCTGGGACCCGCGACGGCACCAAGGCTCGACACTTGAAGGTTCATGTGTATGATTCACGTGTCTGCGGTTCTGTCAGGCATCACTCAGCCTTCTTACAGGCAACACTATGGGGGTTCTCATGCGCGTCTTCAATCGCGTTCGGCCTTTGATGACTTTGATGGTCTTAGTGACCATGTTTACAACAATCGGTGCCACAGTCGCCGCCCCGGCACAGGCATCCGACATGTCAGGTCCCGTGCTCGCAAGCCAGTCGGTCACGTGGACAAACCTCAATCTTTACAAGGGTCCGGCGACCATCAACGTCACCATTCACCTGGTCGACGCCACAGCTGTGCAATCGCCGACCATGATTGCCAACTGGGTCGACCCTGACCCGTGGGGCTGGGTCAATGGGGGTGGCCAAAGCCAGGGCTTTGGCGGCATGACACTGGTCTCCGGAACGATTCAGGACGGCATCTGGAAGCACACCATTACTATCCCGCAGGGCGCCGCAACCGGACAGTGGGAGGTGGTGCTTTACCCACTGCGTGACACTTGGGGCAACGCCTCCAGCTTCTTCCAGACACTGAAAACCGTCACGGTCATCGACGAAGCACCTCCGACGGTAGTTTCCCCAGCCGCCGTGACCTTCACTGAGAAGGACGGCACCGCGGGCGACACCTACACGATCCCGGCCACGTCCGGCGTCGATTACCTCGTAGACGGCCAGGTTGCTTCGGCCGGCACGTTCCCCGGAACGGGCACAGTAACAGTAACCGCCAAGGCGCGGGCAGGCTATGCGCTGGCCCCCGATGCCGTGTCCTCCTGGTCAACGACGTTCAAGGGTCTTCTGGCCGCATCGACTCCGACCATTTCCGGCACCGGACAAGTCGGGTCCACGCTTTCGGCCACCGCCGGCAGTTGGGGACCTTCCCCGGTCGCCCTCGGATACCAGTGGTTCCGCTCGGGAGCCGCCATCGCCGGCGCCAACGCAGCCACCTACACCGTGATCCCAGCTGACGCGGGGAGTACCGTCACCGTAGGCGTCACCGGTTCCAAAGTCGGCTACTTGCCCGTGACTAAGAAGTCGGCACCGACGGCACAGATTGCCAAGGGCTCCTTTGCAGCCCCGGCACCGACGATCGCCGGAACGCCCCAGGTCGGCCAGACTCTGACTGCGAAGGCGGGCATCTGGGCTCCGTCGCCTGCATCGTTCAGCTACCAGTGGTACCGCGCCGGGGTGCTCATCCCGGGCGCAAGTGCGGTCACTTACACCCCCACCGCCGCTGACGTTGCGGCCACCCTCAGCGTCAAAGTGACCGGGTCCCTGTCCGGCTACAGCACGGTCTCGAAGACGTCCGCCCCGACGGCGGCAGTAGCCAAGGGTTCGCTGACAAGGTCCACCCCCACGATCACGGGCGTTCCCGCCGTCGGGACCACCCTCACGGCCGTCCCCGGAGCGTGGGGTCCCGCCTCGGTTACGCTCCGGTATCAGTGGTACCGATCCGGCGTCGCGATCACCGGCGCCACCTCTGCCACATACACCCCCGTGCCGGAGGACCTGGGAGCAATCCTCACAGTCAAGGTCACCGGGTCCAAGGCGGGCTTTACTACGTTCTCCCGAACCTCCGCCGCCACGGCTGCTGTGGTCAAGGGATCACTGGTCAGGGCCACGCCCACCGTCACCGGGACCGCCAAGGTGGGGTCCACCCTCACCGCTAACTCCGGCGTTTGGGGACCAGCACCAGTCACGCTCCGTTACCAGTGGTACCGAGCCGGCGTTGCAATCACCGGCGCCAACGCCGCTACCTACAAACCCACCACAACAGACGTAGCGAAGACCCTCACCGTCAAGGTGACGGGGTCCAAGCCGGGCTACACAACGTTCTCCCGAACGTCCGTTCCGACTGCCGCCGTGGCTAAATAGCGGGTTATATTCGCCCGACTACGACCACCGCGATCGCAAGGAAACCCCGCCAGCCAAAAGGTACTGGCGGGGTTTCCGTGTATAGATTGAAGCGGCCAGATGCCGGGCCGCCCGTCGGTGGCTATCCCGCGGGCCCGTTGCCCGGACCGTGCGGCTGCTCCTCAAAAGAGTGCCACCTCTAAGATGAGGCATGGACTTCGAGGACACGCTCTGGACGGTTCTGGGGGCCGGGCTGGTTCTGCTGATGCTCGTTGACGTCTTTCGTACGCTGCTTTATCCGCACGGTTCCGGTCCTCTGGGCCGGGCGATCATGCGCGGATTCTGGCTTGTATCGAGAAGACTGCGGGGCCGGGGCTCCTTCATCGCAGCACCCTTGGCGATGGCCGCTGTCATTGGCGCCTGGGCAGGCTTGGCGGCCATCGGCTGGGCTCTGCTATACCTGCCCCATCTGACGGACGGCTTTGTTTACGGAGCCGGGGTTCCGCTGCGGGCCGACTTTGCCGAAGCCCTCTACATCTCCCTGGTCACTCTTTCCACCGTGGGGTTTGGCGATATCGTGGCAACGCAACCACTGCTCCGGCTGGTTGTTGCCCTCGAGGCCGTCACCGGTTTCGGCTTGCTGACAGCAACGGTCACCTGGATCCTGCAGACTTTCCCGGCCCTGAACCGCCGCCGGGCCCTTGCCCACCAGCTGACCCTGTTCAGGGAGGCTGCAGGTCCGGCAGGTGTACTGGCCATGGATCCCAGTCACGCTGCCGGGCTGTTGGAGGCAATTGCCGGAAACGTGGCAACGGTGAGCATAGACCTGCTTGCGTTCCATGAAACCTACTACTTCCGTGAAATTGAGCAGCGCGGCTCCCTCCCCGCCACGGTGGCTTACGCCCAGGAGCTGGCATCCCAGGCCCAGCGCAGCGAGAACCCTGAACTGCAGTTCGCCGGACGGATGCTCCACGCGGCGCTGGACGGACTCGCGGAGGTCCTCCGAGGCAAATTCGGCCATTCCGGAGCCACATCTTCCGATGTATTCGACAGCTACGAGCTGCACCACCGGCACCGGCGGCCGGGGGATTCGCACACGAACTAGCGTGCGCGTAGCCGCTACTGCGTACCCTGCTGTTCTGACCGCGCTTCTTTGCCCTGTCCGAGCTGCGACGTCTGGCTCGAGGCCGGCCAGCCCGGCGCTGAAACCGGCTCCCGCGTTGGTGGCGGGAGCCGGTTCCCTCCGGCTTCGTAGCCGGCCGCAGCGATGCTATGAGTCGCTGATCGGTGCCAGACTCCGGCCTACGCGCGCTGCGAGATGTTGAAGATGTTGTCCTCGCTGTCCAGGAACCAGGCTGCCTTCCCCCAGTCAGCGGTGGCGACGCCGTTCTCCGTCTTCAGGCCGGGAAAATCGTAGTCTTCAAAGACGACGCCGCGGCCCCGCAGTTCTTCCATCTCGCGTTCCAGATTGTCCGTTTCCCAGCCGATCTGGGTGTTCTTCGCGGTCCCGGCATTCTCTGTCTGGTAGACGAGGAAGCGGGTTCCCTGCCCGCAGCTGTACATGACGCTGCCCTCCTCCATGGATTCGGAGGGTTCGATTCCCAGCTTGTCCCGGTAGTACTCCTTTGCCCTGTTGATGTCCTTCGCGGGGAGGACAGCGATGATGTTTGAATCCTTGAACATGATGATTCCCTTCAGTGCGTTGATGACCGCAGCGATGGCGATGCTCCCCCGGTTTCGGTCCCCGGGATACCTGTCCGGAGCCCGTGACCGCCCCTGCGCCGAGCCGGGGCAGCCACCTGGGACTCTCCAACGCCGCGCCACGCATCACCAGCGCGAGGGGTCCCCGAAGTTATGTGGCCATTATGGACCGATTTGGTCTTGCGGAAACAGGGGTGACTGGCAGTGGGCTGAAGGGTCGCTCTCCGAACAGGGAGCTGCAAAGCGCCGGTCCAACAGGGCGTGACGGAAGGCAAGCTGCTGACGCTTGCGGCGTGACGGGCGGCGGCCGCCGGTCCACTTCCGCCAGTGGCCGCACGATGCCAGAGTTGAAGGATGAATGCGGAGTCCGTTAATGAGGCAACGGGGAATGAGGAAACTGGCGGCTTGGTCCTGAACCTGGAGTGCACGCTCGCTGCTCCCCCGGAAGAAGTCTTCAGGATGCTGACGGAACCGGCCCAGCTGGTGAAGTGGTGGGGTCCACACGGCTTCATCATCCCTGCAGCCGACGTCAACCTCACCGAAGGCGGCCGCTACCGATTCAGCATGACCCCGCCGGACGACGAACCGTTCCACCTCTCAGGCGAGTTCCTGGAGATCGATCCTCCTTGGCGCCTGGTGTACACCTTCCGCTGGGAGGAACCGGCGCCGGATGACCGGGAGACCGTCGTCGACCTCTCCCTCGGGAGTACCGGCACAGGCACGCGCCTGGTGCTCTCGCAGGGACCGTTTCTGACGGAGGACCGGCTGGCCCTGCACCGCAACGGGTGGACCGAGTCGTTCGAGAAATTGCAGGCGGTCCTGGGTGGCGGCATCTAAGGAAGCCTGACCCGCTGCGGAGTTCCGGAACACGAACGGTCTTTCGCGTCTCCAGACCCGTCACCCTGCCCGGTTTCCTCGTGTTCACTCCCGGTCCAGCTCCCCGCACACAACAGTCCATCTCACCTCCCTACGGTGGTCGGGTCGCCGGCACGACGCCGGTAACGTCACCCGGGAGGAACCATCACCATGCGCACACCCCTGACTGCCGTGGCCACCGCCGCGCTCATCGCCTCGCTGGCGAGCCCCGCCGTCGCCGCTTCAAACCCCGAAGCCGGCTCGCCGTCGTCGAACGCCGCCACAACAAAGGCCGCAGAGGCAACAACGGCAATCAAGACCAATGAGAGCAACGGCTCCTTTGACCTGCAGGCGCACCGCGGCGGCCGCGGCGAGTGGACCGAGGAATCGCTGGCCGCGTTCGCCAACTCGCTGAAGCTCGGCGTGTCCACGCTGGAACTGGACACCCACCTGACCACCGACGGCAAGGTGATCGTCTGGCATGACGACACCATCCAGGCGGACAAGTGCCGCGACACCGCGCCGGCGACTCCCGGCGACGCGCAGTACCCTTACGTCGGTGACCGGGTGGCCGAGCTGTCGCTCGCGCAGATCAAGACTCTGGACTGCGGGTTCACCCAGCTCAAGGGGTTCCCGGAGCAGGACGTGGTGAAGGGCAACCGGATCGCCGAGCTCAAGGACGTCTTCCAGCTGGTCCGCGATGCCGACGCCAAGAAGGTCCGCTTCAACATCGAAACCAAGGTGGAAGACGGGAAGTCCGGCGGCGAGGGCATGGTGGCCCTGACCAAGGCCGTAGTCACGGAGATCTATACCGCCGGGATGGCCGGGCGCAGCACCGTGCAGTCGTTCGACTGGTCCTCGCTGAACCTGACCAAGAAGATCGCCCCGCAGCTGCCGCTCGTCGCCTTGTCCAGCGGCGACGCCTGGCTCGAGGTCGGCAAGCCCGGCGCCAGCCCCAACCTCGGCGGCATCGACATCGACACCTACGGCGGCTCGCTCGCCAAAGCAGCGGCAGCCCAGGGCTACGACGTCATCTCCCCCACCTTCGCCTCCGTCACCCCCGGCATGATCAAGGAAGCCCACGAGCTCGGCCTGCCGGTCATCCCCTGGACCGTCAACACCACGGCGGACATGACGCGCCTGATGGACCTCGGCGTGGACGGCCTCATCAGCGATTACCCCACCCGCCTGCGCACTCTCATGGAACAGCGCGGGCTGAAGCTCCCCAAGGCCTACCCGGCTATGAGCTAGCACCTCGATAGGCGGGGCGGCCACAGAAGTGGCCGCCCCGCCGTCGTCTTAACCCCTACGCCTGGTCCCAGACCCGGCGTAGGGGTTAAGACGACGGCGGGGCAGGATTTTCCCGGGATCGCGCTCCTCGCGCATGTGCACTGATCGAGGTGGTGGGCGGAGATGGACGCTGAAGTGGACACGCTCGTTGTGGGCGGAGGCCAAGCGGGTCTGGCCATGAGCTACTGGCTCGACCTGGCCGGCGTCGCGCATCACGTCCTGGAACGGCGCGCCGCCCTGGGCGGTGCCTGGCAGGACCGGTGGGATGGGTTCTACCTGAACACCCCGAATTTCTCGCTGTCGCTGCCGGGCATGCCCTTCTCCGGTCCGGACCCGGACGTCTTTATGCCGCGCGATGCCGTGGTGGACTATTTCCGGCACTACGCGGAGGCCATCGGCGCGCCGGTCCGCACCGGCACGGACGTCACACGCATCGCCGCCGCGGACAGCGGTGCCTTCGACGTGGAAACAACCCAGGGCAGCTGGCGGGCGCGCAACGTGGTGCTGGCCACCGGCGGCTTCCAGAAAGCGAAAATCCCTGCGTTGTCCGCACGGTTGCCGGGGCACATCGTGCAACTCCACACCGACGAGTACTGCAACCCGGGCCAACTGCGGGACGGCGCTGTGCTGATTGTGGGCACCGGCCAGTCGGGCGGCCAGATCGCCGAGGAGCTGCTGGCGGCCGGCCGCGACGTCCATCTGGCGGTGTCCACCTGCCCGGAGGCGCCGCGCCGGTACCGCGGCAAGGACACCTTCTACTGGATGATGCAGCTTGGACTGCACGGCCCCGAGCACGGGCTGAACGGACTTTCCGTGGAGCGGCTGCCCTCACCCGCGGCTCGGTTTGCCTGCAACCCGCTGTTGTCCGGCGCCGACGGCGGCCATGACATCCACCTACGGGATTTGGGCCGCCGCGGAATCCGGCTGCACGGCCACCTGGACGCAGCCGACGACGGCGACCTCGTCTTCAGCGATGACCTCGCCGAACGCCTCGCCACCATTGAGGCCGGCTTCAGCCAGCGCCTCCGACCGATGCTCGATGCGTACATTGCCGCTGCTGGGATCGAAGCGCCGGAGGCTGAACTCCGGCCGACCGACGACTGGGTTCCCTCAGAGCCGGCGCGGCTGAACCTGGCAGCGGAGGGCGTTACGTCCGTCCTGTGGGCCACCGGATACCGGCTCGACTTCGGCTTCCTCGACATCCCCGTACTGGACGAATGGAACTACCCGCGCCACAGCCGCGGCGTCACGGACTACCCGGGCCTCTACGCCGTGGGCCTGCCGTGGCTCACCGGGCACAGCTCGGCGGTCGTGGCCGGTGTGGGACGCGATGCCGAGTACATTGCCGGGCACATCGCCGGGCGCTGACAGCCCCTCTGATCGAACCGCCGTCGACGTCGAACGGCTGTCCGCGTTTCCCTGTGGGGAACGTGGACAGCCACTCTTGTTGCGCGCCGGCCCTGTTGTTTGTCGCCCGGTTCAGGCAACGGCCACGGCACCAATCTGCTGCATGAGGCCCAGGTTGTCCGTCGTGCCCCAGTGCTCGGCCACTTTTCCGTCCTCGACACGGATGATGTCAGTGCAATCGAACTCGACGCTCTTGCCCGTTGCCGGGATGCCGGCCAGGTCCCCGCGATGCGTACCCGTGAGAATCACATGGCACGCCTCCAGGTTTCCAGCCATCACCTTGGGCTCGATCTCTTTGACCTTGATGTCCGGGAAAGCCGACCGCATCGTGTTCACGAAGAACTTGACGCCGTCCTTGCCCGGCGGTTGCCCGGGCAGGGCCTCTTCGTGATCCACATAGCTGTCCGCGGCCAACTCATCAACGAGGGCGAGGTTTCCGCTCTCAATGACGTCCCTGTAAAACCGCTCAATCAATCCAACACCTTCAGACATTTCCGACTCCTTGTGGGCGCGAGACCGAATTTTGATCCCCCCAGCGCAGTGCCCCGGCAGCATGCGCAGACCACCCCGGAGGGACCCCCCGTTTTGACTCAGCAGGCAGGTTTGGCTCCGCAGGCAGGCATCAGCGATCCGCGTAGAGCGCCGAGCAACAGTGTGAAAATTCGAGTGAGGAACGGGCGAAACGCCCCGTGAAGGCAGAAGATATTCCGGTGCTTCGGGGCTGTCAAGATGCCTTGGGCTGCCGCCGCCGCTCCCAGCCCTGCCGACGCCGTCACCCAAGAGCAACGCGGGGTCACTTTGCGCCCATCCCAGCTGCCGGGATGGGCCGTAAGTGACCCCGTGTTGCTGTTGGAAGGCAGCAGGCGCCGCACGCCACGTTCCAACCATCCGTTGCACCTTCCCGTTTTATGCGCACGCCCGGAAAATACTCGACGCCTAATCGTCCCGGGCCAGCGAGAACATGGCGCCGGCTGTTATTCCGGCAGGGCTCCGATCTGCTGCATGAGGCTCATGGTGTCCGTGCTACCCCAGTGCTCGGCGATCTTACCGTCCTGGACGCGGACGATGTCGGTCCCGCCGAATTCGACCGTTTTGCCGGTCGCCGCAATACCCATCAGGTCGCCCTTGTGGGTGCCGGTCATCACAACATGGGCAGCCTCAAGGTTTCCATCGGAGAGAGTCGGCTCGGCTTCCTTGACCGAGATGTCGGGGAATGCGTTTCGGATGGCACTGGCGAAGAACCGTGCGCCCTCTTTGCCGGGCGGCTGTCCGGGGAACGCCGGTTCATGGTCGATGAAGTCGTCCGTGATCATTTCATCGACGAGGGCGAGGTTGCCGCCGGCGAGAACTTCCGAGTAGAAGCGATTGATCAACGTGCTGGACATTCTGGGCTCCTTCAGGTGCAAGAGACCGTTGTGGCTGTCCGCCGGCACTATCCATGGGCCCCGGCAGATGCGCCCGGGCTGAGCGCTGAAATTGATGGGAAACGGGGCGAATTGCCTCGTTAAGGCAGAAGATATTCCGAGGCTTCAAGGGTGTCAAGATGCGCTGATTACCCCCGTTTGTTGTGCCCGCCCCTGCCCCGCCGAATATTGTCACACCGGCCACGTAGTCTGCCTTCACGAGCATGAACCGTCCGGCAGGGGATGACATGGCTGACCCAATCCACGGGGCAATCGGCAGGGCACCGTCCCTGCCCGCGGCAGGTGCTTGGGTCCCTGAAGCGTTCGATTCGGATGACGCTGGCCGGGCGCAACATCCGCAAGCCGGTGGCGGGTTGACCGATGACGCCGTCGCTGACTACCTGCGCCGCCTGGGCCAATACGATTTGCTCACCGCCGAGCAGGAAGTGGAACTGGCGCAAGAAATCGAGGCGGGGCTATTCGCGGAACGGCTCTTGGCGGATGGCACATCGCGGCCCGGCCAGGATACAGCCGACCTTCGGACCATCGTCCTTCTGGGCCAGCGTGCCGCCGACACGTTGTTCCACGCCAACCTCCGGCTCGTCGTGTCGATCGCCAAGCGCTACACCCACCGGGGCCTCGACTTTGAGGACTTGATCCAGGAAGGAAACCTGGGACTCCATACGGCTGTCTGCAAGTTCGACTTCACCAAGGGTTTCAGATTCTCCACCCACGCCACATTCTGCATCCGCGGCGGCATCCTCAAGGCGCTGGCTGAACAGGCACGCCTGATCCGGCTGCCGGGGAACGTCGTCGACCAGCTGCAGAAGATACGGTCAGCGCAACGGACGGCCGCCATGACAGGGACCGTCTGCAACAAGGAAGATCTCAGCCAACTGACCGGAATTCCAACCGGAAAGGTTGAGTGTCTGCTTTCCGTGGACCGGCCGGCCTGTTCCTTGGACTCGTGGGTGCCCGACGGCCGGGGCGGGACCGAAGCCCTCGCCGAACAGCTGTTGGTTTCCTCCGACCTCGACGCAACCGATGCGCTCTTCCATCAACAGATGAAGGCGCAGGTACATGCCGTACTCAGCACGCTCGAGGTCCGGGAAGCCCAGGTCATTGCGATGCGCTTCGGCATCACGGGTGGCGGAGCGAAAACCTTAGCCGCGGTAGCGGAAACCTACGGCATGACCCGAGAACGCATCCGCCAGATCGAGGTCACCGCGATGGAGCAGCTCAGGGACCCGTCCCGGTCCGACGCCCTGCGGCAGTATCGGATTGAGAGTCAGGGCCTCTCCGGCGGGGAGTAGACGTCGGCTCGCGCAGCGCCGGACCTCAGGCCCGCCGCTCCCGCCACTGCAGCGACACGACAAGCACCACCGCGCCCAGCCCCAGCATCACGAACACCATCAGCCCCCAGTTCGCCTGCGTCACGCCGCTCCCATAGAAGATGCCGATCAGCACGGTCGCCGTGATCGCGCCGAGGTAGCGGCAGGTCTGGAAGATCCCGGCGGCCACCCCCCGCTCCTCCGGCCGGGTGGACACGTACATGCCCTGGCTTGAGGAAATGGCGACCACGCAGTACGGCACACCCAGCAGGGCGGTCAGCGCGAGCACCAGCGGGACGGCCAGGGAGACCGTCAGCAGCCACATCGCCGCAGACGCGACCAGGAGCAGCACGACGCCGGCGATCAGCACCCGCCGCACGCCGAACCGGTCGATCGCGCGGACCGCGAACGGCGTCCCGACCACGGAGATCGCGGCGAGCGGCAGCATCAGCAGGCCCACGACGCCGGGATTGTAGCCGCCCGCGGTCTGCAGCAGCTGCGGCAGCCCGAAGAACGCGAAGTAGTAGACGCCGTTGAACAGCGCAAAACCCAGGTAGACCAGCAGCAGCGGCCGGTTGCGGCCCAGCAGCCGCAGGTCCAGGAAGGGCGGGCTGAACCGCAGCTCCCGCCACGCGAACAGCGCCGCAAGGACCAGCCCGCCGCCCAGCAGCCACCACCGGTAGTCGGGCAGCACATTCAGCATCGCCATCATCACCAGCACCAGGGCACCGATGAAGGCCCCAATCCCGGGCAGGTCAGAGTCGCGCACCAGTTCCGACACCCGGCCGCGTTCCCGGGCACCGTCGGCCGGGGCAAAGCGCCGGACCACAAGGATCGCCAGCAGCGAGAGCGGGACGTTGATCAGGAACAACGCCTGCCAGCCCACCAGGCTCACCAGCAGGCCGCCCACCACGGGCCCGACGGCGGCCGCCGACGTGTTCGCCATCTGGATCCGGCCCAGCGGCCGGGTGGACTTCACGTTCGCCTCCCGCGCCAGCGCGGCGACCATGACGACGGCGCTCGGGTACGCCGTCGCGGTGCCGAGGGCCATGAACGCCCGCGCTACGCAGAGCAGCGCGAAGTTGGGCGCAAAAGGCGCGAGCGCGCAGGTCACGGCTACCAGGGCCATGCCCAGCAGGAACAGCCGCCGCGGGCCGAAGCGGTCCGCGAGCCGGCCCATCAGCGGCTGGCCGGCCGCGGAGGTGAGGTAGAACGCCGTGATCACCCAGGTGACCGTGGCGACGTCGAGCCCGAAGTCCTCGCGCAGCACCACCAGGGCGACAGCGATCATCGACGAATTCAACGGGTTCAGCGACGTGCCGAGGCTGAGTCCGGCGACGGCCAGGCCTGCACGGGGAGAGTTGCTCACGGCAACAGTCTGTCCTACGACGCCGGCCGAAATCGAACCGGACGACGCATGCCGCCGTCGTCGTCAATCTGGCGCCAGCCCTCCATGTCTAGCCGTTGTTCGCCGGGCTGGCCGCCGAGGTGATGAATGACGTGACCATGCTGAGGACCGGGCCGGCGGGAACCAAGGTCTGCCCGTGGTTGCGGCCAGGCAGTGCCTGGAATTGGGCCCTGGGCATGAGCTGGGCCGCCCGTTCCGAGTCCCCATACCGAAGCGGGTCGTCCGTGCCGGCGAGCAGCAAGGTGGGGGTGTCCATTGTCCGAAGAACGGCCTCCGGGATTCCGGGTTCGTCCTCACTCCGCCGGAAGTAGGCGCGCAAGGCCGCGGGGTCGTTGGCCAGCAGCGCGGCGGCCGTCTGCGGATCGAGGTCACGGCCCGTGGCGATACTCCATTGGCGCAGAAATTCCGGCATGCCGCCCCGGTCCAGGGCCTGGTCATATCCGGGGAAGAAGATCGATTCGATTTGCCCGGCCGGGGAGCGGTACGTGCCGCCCGCAGCCGTAAATGTCTTGACACGCTCGGGGCTGCTGGCCAGCAGTGAGAATCCGACTCTCGAGCCGGCAGAATACCCCACGTAGTGGGCTGCCTGCGCGCCGGCGGCGTCCAGGACTGCCACAACATCCCCGACGAGCAGGTCCATGCTGTAGGCATCTTCGTGCTGCGGCTTGTCGCTGCGGCCGTGTCCCCGCAGATCCAGAGTCACCACGTGAAAGCGCTCCTGCAAGGCCTTCGTGTAGCCCAGTCCCCGCCAAATGGCACGGGAGAGCCCGGAACCGTGCACCAGAACGATAGTGGGGCCGGCGCCCTGCTCCTGAAAGGAAATTCGGACACCATCCACGGCGTTGAAGGCATCACCCATAACGTACTGCTCCTCTCGGAGACCTCTTCGGTCGATCAGGTCGGGCGGAAGTCCTGCCGGATAAGGGTCTTGCCCGGCGTCAGGGTTTCCGGGCGATGACGTCGAAAATGTGCCAGTGCTTGGGACCGCGGAAGGATTGGCCGTCGGCGTCGTAGCTCTCGAACGTGAGGATATCCAGTCCCTCGAACAAGCCCCTGGCCTCAGCTTCGGTGTGGAAGTTCCATTCGGGAATGGCGGCCCAGGAATCCCGCTCGCCGAACAAATTCACGGCAATGACGCCGGAAGGGCCCAGCGCCCCCAGCAGCATCCGCCAAAGGCGGGCGAAGTTTTCGGGGTGGACGAAGGGCAGCGAATAGCTGGCCAGGATGAGCCCCGCCTCCGGGAGCGGCGGAAGGTCCTCGAACGGGCTTAGCTCGACGTCCAGCTGTTCGGCGAGCGCCGCGGGCACAGTTGCGAGCAGCTGGTCCCGGGTGTCCGGCTGTGAATCGACGGCGAGGACCCGCCAGCCGCCGTCGAGCATCGCCAGTGTTTCCTTGCCCGCGCCGCAGCCCAGATCTATGGCGCGGCGGCCGTTCCCCGGGCCGGCGAAGGCCATGGCGTTGAGGCACAGCGTGCGCACCCCACGGGTTGCCTGGGCGGCGTTGTAGTCCGCCCAGATCTTGCTGTCCGCGAGGCTGTCCACGGATTCAGTGTTGCACTGGCGCGGCGGCGAAGCCACTGCGCCAGTGAGGCCAGGGCTCACCGCCGCGCCGTCAACCTTCGACGTCACAGCACCTTGGAGAGGAACGCCTTGGTCCGGTCGTGCTGGGGATCGCTCAGGATCTGGCGGGGAGCCCCGGCCTCCACCACCACGCCGTCGTCCATGAAGACCAGGGTGTCGGCCACCTCGCGGGCGAACCCCATCTCATGGGTCACCACAATCATGGTCATGCCGCTCTTGGCCAGTCCCTTCATGACATCGAGCACCTCGCCCACCAACTCCGGGTCCAAGGCACTGGTCGGTTCGTCGAAGAGCATCAGCTTGGGGTCCATGGCCAAGGCACGGGCAATGGCCACCCGCTGCTGCTGGCCGCCCGAAAGGTGCGCCGGATAGGCATCGCCCTTGTCCCCCAGCCCCACGCGCTCCAGCAATTCCATGGCCCTTGCAGTGGCAGCGGCCTTGGAAATCTTCTTCACCCGCATGGGAGCAAGAATGATGTTCTCCACCGCGGTCAGGTGCGGGAACAGGTTGAACCGCTGGAAGACCATTCCGATTTCCTGGCGCTGGAAAGCAGCTTCCTTGAGCTTGAGTTCGTAGAGTTTCTCGCCTTTTTGGCGGTAGCCGACCAGCTGTCCGTCGACCGAAAGCCGGCCGCCGTCAACAACTTCCAAGTGGTTGATACAGCGCAGGAAGGTCGACTTGCCCGAACCGCTGGGCCCCACGATGCAGAGGACTTCCCCGGGGTCGACCTCCAGGCTGATCCCACGCAGGACCCTGTTGGATCCGAAATTCTTGGAAACCTTCTCCGCAAGAACCATTGGCACGCCCGTCATCCCTTACCTCCAAAATCTGTGCCGAGCGGTGCACCCGGTGCGCCAGGTCCGGCCGTCGGCGCCGGTTCGGGCGCGGCGGGTGCCTTGCCTGTCTTGATCCGTCCGGTTCCGCGGGAGAACCGCTTTTCGATGAAGTGCTGCCCGACCATCAGGACGGAGGTGAAGAGCAGGTACCAGAGCGAAGCCACAATCAGCAGCGGGACGGGGGTGAACGTCACGGCTGAAATGCCGCGGGACACTCCGTAAAGGTCGATGCTCAACGGGATCGCGGCCACCAGGGATGTGGTCTTGAGCATTGAAATCACTTCGTTGCCGGTCGGCGGAATGATGATCTTCATGGCCTGCGGAACCACCACATACCGCATGGTCTGGCCCCAGGACATGGCCAGGGCCGTTGAAGCCTCCGCCTGGCCCTCGTCCACGGACAGCAGGCCGGCACGCACGATTTCAGACATGTAGGCGGCCTCGTTCAAGGCCAGACCGATCACGGCGGTAATGAACAGGTTCGTGAAGATCTCGTTCGGGACGGTGACCCACGGCGTCGTGAACGGAATCCCCAGCGTGAACACCGGGTAGATCAGGGCCACGATGCCCCAGAACACCAACTGCACGTAGACAGGGGTTCCGCGGAAGATCCAGATGTACAGCCAGGCAATGCTCTTGAGCACCGGGTTTGGTGAGAGCCGCATGATGGCCAGCAGCAGGCCGATGACGATCGCGCCGATCATCGAGTAGATGGTCAGCCACAACGTCACCCACGCGGCCTGGCTGATCCGGCGGTCAAAAATGTACTTCCCGACATCCGGCCAGCCATAGTCCGAGCGCTGGGCGGCGTCCAGGACAAATACCGCCAACCCCAGCAGCAGAACCACGGCAATCACGATCCGCCACGGGTGCCGCAGCGGGATCGCGACGATCGCCTCCGCCGGCGAGTTGTCCGTGTCCTGCCCACCCCGGGCCCGCAGCTTCCTGTCAGGCTCCGACTCAATCATCCTGTCGGATTCCGGCTCGCTCATTTGCTATCACCCTTTGGCTGCCACGTTGAGAGTTGCTGTCTTGACGCCACCGGACTCGACGCCCCACTTGGACAGGATCTTGTTGTACGTACCGTCGTCGATCAGTGCCTGCAACGCCTTCTGCAGGACCGGGGTAAATTCGCTGCCCTTGGCCACGGGCATCCCGTACGGCGCCACCTCAAAGGCGTCGCCGGCGGTCTGCAGCTTGTCCTTGGTCTTGGAGATCGCATACAGAGTCACGGGCGAATCGGCGCTCATCGCATCGACCTGCCCCACCACGAGGGCGTTGGTTGCCTGGTCCTGCGCGTCGTACTTGAAGATGGTGATCGCCGGCTTGCCTGCATCCGTGCACGCCTTCGACTTGGCCGGCACCTCATGCGTGTCCTCATAGGTGGTGGCCTGGACGGCGACCTTAAGCCCGCAGGCGTTGTTCGGGTCCACATTCTTGCCCTTGGGCGACGCCCACTGGATACCGGCCGAGTAGTAGTTCACGAAATCGACCTGCTTTTCGCGTTCCAGTGTGTCGGAGAAGGACGACATTCCCATGTCGTCCTTCCCTGCCTTCACCGCCGGCAGAATGTTATCGAAGGTGCCGATGTCGAAGTTGACCTTCAACCCCATAACCTTGCCCAGGGCATTGGTGAGGTCCACGGACCAGCCTGCCGGTTCGCCGTTATCGTCCTTGAACTCGTTGGGCGGGTAGTTGTTGGCCATGCCGACGTTGAGCACGCCGGAGCTCTTCATTTTTTCCGGGAGCGAGGCAGCAATGGAGTCATTCTTTTGCACGTCGATGGCGTCAGCGGTACCGGATGCCGAGCCGGTGGCGGCGGGTTCGCTGTTGTTGACACAGCCCGAGAGCGAGAGCGCCGTGGCTATGGTCAGAACGGGAAGAAGGTATCGGGTGCGCATGGCTTCCTTAGCTGTTCAGGGATTCTCTAGGCTCCCGCAACGCTGCGGGAGGGCACTGCATGACTGCTTATTCAAAACTCAAGAATTTGTGTTTTCCGACGCTCTTGTCTCAAGAAGTTCTCCGGAATGACGAATATCCCGAAGAATTTCCCCGCCCCGGGCCTTCAACTCGGAAATACTGGAGACGCCCACTAACGTCATCGTACGCCGCAGTTCATCCCCGAAGATGTCGATGATGCGTCCGACGCCCGGTGAGCCGGCCGCTACCAATCCGTACAGGTAGGCCCGGCCGATCGAACAGGCATCGGCTCCCAGCGCCAGCGCCTTGAGGATGTCGCTCCCCCGTCGGATGCCCGAGTCCACGTAGATCTCGATCGAATCGCCCACCCGTTGCCGCGATTCCTGGAGGACGTCCATGGGGCTCAGCATGTGATCGAGCTGGCGGCCGCCATGATTACTCAACTGGACGGCGTCCAGGCCAATCCGGGAGGCCTTCGCGACGTCGGCCGGGTTGACGCAGCCCTTGAGCACGATTTTGCCGTGCCAGGCCTGCCGCAGGGCCTCAAGTTCCTTCCAGCCGCTGCTGGCATCCGAGTGGCCCAGGATGTGCTGCCACATGGTCGGGGTCACCACGGAGGAGGCGGCGGGGCTCTGCGGATCCAGGTTCGGGAAGCTGATGCCGTCCGACTTCAAAAAGTTGATCCACCAGGAAGGGCGCCGGGCGATGTCCGCGATGGTTGACAGTGTGAGCGCGGGAGGGGCGGTGAATCCGTTGTGGAGGTCGCGTTCCCTGGAACCCAGTGCCCGCGTGTCGACGCCGACAATCAGGGTGTTGAATCCGGCTGCCTTGCAGCGGGCCAGTTTGTTCTTCATCGCCTGGGCGTCGGAGGTGAGGCCAAAGTTGAACCAGCGGTCAAGGGACGGGTGGTGCTCTGCGATGGTTTCCATGGGCACGGTGCTCAGCCCGGCCAGCCCATAGGGGATGCGGGCCCGGTCCGCGGCGGCCGCGACGGCCAGTTCGCCCTCGGGATGGAACAGCCGGGTCGCCCCGGTGGGGGTCAAGGTCAGCGGCAGCGCGCTTTCTTCTCCGAGCAGGGTCGTCGTCGTGTCGGGTCCGGACACCGGGCCCCAGCTGGGCATGAGGGCCCAGGCGTCGAAGACGGCCCGGTTGCGGCGGAGCGTCACTTCGTCTTCGGATCCGCCGTCGAGATAGTCGAAAATCCCGGCAGGCAGGACCTTGCGTGCCGCTTTCCGGAATTCCTCGACGTTGTAGGCGCCCGCCAGCACGCGCCGTTGGCGGGACAGGACGGGGGCCTTCACCTGGACGAGTTGCCTGGCTTCGCTGATTTTCAATGACGGCCTTCCGTTGAACTGTGCTGCGTTATGGTTCAGCGTAGGAAATGAAGCTCCGCATCACCATGGAGTTATCGACAAATTGAAGGGCCAATCATTAGTAGCAAATACCAAACAGCTTCTTGGGTGTCCCGGTGACGGCATCGGAGGTGAAGACGCACGCGCTGCCTACCCTGGCCGACGTCGCCCGCTCGGCGGGCTCGGAAATACTCAGCCTCGTGGAAATGCCGTCAGATGACCGGCAGATTGTCGCCGGCTCGGTTCTCTACGACTCGACGGCGCGGCCCGCCAAGTTCCCGGGTGCCGTTGCCCTGGCCATTGGTTTGTCCCTTTCCGGGAAGCGTCTGGGCGCGAAAGTGCGGGAACTCAGCGACGCCGGGTACGTGGCGATCGTCTACAAATCCAACGGCACCTCGGACGAAGTCCTGCGGGCAGCCGCCCGGGACAACGGGATGGCGCTGTTCCGGGCCTCCGACTCGGTGCCCTGGAACCAGCTCGCGGAGATCATGGACGCCGCAGTGGTCCCGCACCGGCAATCGGGCCGGACCCTGGTGGACATCCGGCCCGGAGACCTGTTCGACCTCGCCAACACGGTGGCGGCCCAGGCCGGCGGCGCCATCGCGATCGCCGATCCCGAGCAGACGATCCTGGCGTATTCCACCCTCCCGGACCAGCCCATTGACGAGACCCGCCGGAGCTCCATCCTGAGCCTGCAGGTGCCGCATTCGGTGGAAACGGACAACGATTACCGCCGTGTCCATGCCTCCACCGATGCGCTGGATGTGGCCACGCAGGATCCCTCGCTCCGGCGCACGGCCATCGCGATCCGGGCCGGCGACTCCGTTCTGGGCTCGCTCTGGCTCCTTGAATTGGCGGACCACCACAACGAGGACGCCAACCGGATCCTGCGAGAAGCCGCCAACGTGGCCGCGCTCCACATCCTGCACAAACGGACCACCTACGTCTCGAACCTGACCCGCCAGATCGATCTCGTCCAGCCGCTGCTGTTCGATCCGAAACGCGCCGAACTGGCCGCCATCAGGCTCGGGATCTCGGCGCCGTCGATCCGGGTTGCGGCCCTGGGCGTCTGGCCGTCCGAGGCCATCGCGGCCGAAACGCTGCAGTCCCGCCTCCGGCTCTTCGACACCATCCGGACCGCCTGCGCCATCCGGCTGCCCTGGGCCGTCTGCGGGCTCTCGGACAACATCGTGTACATCGTCCTGCCGCAAACCACCGAAACCTCACGCCAATTCCAGCGCACCGCGCTTCTGAAGATTGTGCAGAATGCGCGGCGGCTGCTCGCACGCCCGGTCCTGGCCGCGCTCGGCGCCGCGGCGACGATCGACCGGCTGGAGGAATCCAGGGTCAACGCGGAACTGGTCTTGTCCGAACTTGTGCGCAACGTCGCAGAGGGGCGCATCGCCGCCGATTCCGATGACATCGTGGCCGACGACGACTCCCTCGGCTCGCGTCTGCTGCTGCGCCAGTTCGTCTCGGCGCTGACGGCCGCAGGCCAACTGCCCGGGGCGCACGCGCTGAGCATCGCGGCGTACGACGAACAGCACAGGAAGTCCTTCGAGGAGACGATCTACGCCTACCTCAGCTGCGGCGGAAACGCGATCGACGCCGCCAAGTCGCTGGATGTGCACGTCAACACGGTCCGGTACCGATTGTCCCGGGTGGAGCCGCTCTTCGGCATAGACCTCGACGACGCCGAAACGCACCTGCTCGTGTGGCTGCAGTTGTGGGCACGGCACAACTAGTCGCCGTCGTACACGGTTCAGGCCAGATCTGCCGAGGCTACGATCCCCCGCCGGCGTGCGGAGGAACGGCGGACGACGGCGCAGACGGCGCAGACACGTGCCGGCCCCACGCCAGCTCGCGGAGCCGGACCAGATCCAGCGCCGGTTGGGCCGGCGGGACGCCCGGACGGTTCCGCGGAACCAGTACCCGCAGTGCGCGGGGTTCGATGGTGCACCGTACCGGTGTGCTCATCAGCAGAGCCTCACCGTCCACTCCGACGGGGATATCGGGCACGTCGGCGTCGACCACCACCTCCGCCGCGGTGCGTTGGATCAGGCCGCGCTTCGTGGCACGGCGCAGCAGGCCAACCGCTTCCCGGGTGTTGGCGGCGGAAATCGCCACCGCGCCGAGCACGCCGCGGTCCAGCCGGGTTCGGCGGCCCAGGCCGGCGAGGTCATTGCTGCCGTACGGACCGTTGCTCACCAGCACCGCCTGCGGGCCGTCCACCGTCTCCCCGTCAGCCTGCGCCCGCAGCCGCGCACCCTTATCGCCCCTGATCAGGTCCGGAAGCATCTCCAGCACGGTACCGGCCTTGTCGTCCCGGTACGCAGGGCTCTGCACCACCTCGGCGTACACCCCGAAGGATGCGTTGTTGACGAAGGTGCGGCCGTTGATCTTGCCGAGGTCGACGTGAAGCTCCACCCCGTCCCGGAGGGCATCGAGGCAGCCTGTCGGGTCCTCGCGGTCCAGCCCGAGATCCAGGGCGAAATGGTTGCGCGTGCCGGCGCTGATCACCAGGAACGGAAGGTTGTGCTCGGCCGCAATGCCGGCCACCAGCGCCTGGGTTCCGTCCCCACCGGCGACGCCGAGCAGATCGGCCCCGCGTTCCACGGCCTGCCGGGCCAACGCGTCGACGTCGACCGGTCCCGGTCCCTCAAGAAGCGCCACCTCGGCGCCGAGTTCTTCCGCCTTCCGCTGGAGGTCGAACTTCACCACCTTGCCCCCGCCGGAACGCGGATTCATCACCAGGAAAGCATGCTGCCAGGCAGGGGCGGGGTGCTCGGGCATGGCTTTGCCCTCACTCCTTTCCCGGAGCGCGGCGCGGGCACAGACCAGGGCAACGAATGCCAGCGCAGCGGCAATCGCCACCTCCCGGAGCAGGCTCCCCTGGATGTAGAGAGCCACGACCACAAGGGGTGCGAGTACCGCCAGCGCCAGCGCAAACCAGCGCAGAAGACCGCGGCTGATGAGGAACCAGTAGATCGCTGCCACGGCCACCAACACGGCGCCCAGGCCGGTCGTGACCAGCGCAATAGTGCCTGCCAAACCCGCCGCCACCAACGGGACAGCCACCGCGAGGACAACTGCGGCGAAGGCCCCCCTGGCCCACCACCGCCGGGTCTTTGGGACCTCGTCGAAAGGGATGACAGTCATGTCCTGCTCCTTGCGGTAATCCGGCCCCTGGAGTGGCTTCGACCGGTCTCGCCGCCTGCGGCTGGGCCGTCAGGTCTTGATTTTCGCCACGGTCATGAGGATCGCCGAATCTTCCTCGGCCTCCAGGCTGTGCAGCCCCTCGGGCACGATCAGCAGATCGCCGGTCTTGCCCTGCCACGATTCGTTGCCGGCCCGCAGGCGCACACAGCCGCGGAGCACAAACACGGTCGCCTCGCCGGGGTTCTGGTGCTCGCTCAGCTGCGTCCCCGCCCTGAACGCCATGACGGTCTGGCGCAAGACTTTCTCATGCCCGCCAAACGCAGTGTCCGCAGCCCGTCCGCTGGGTGCCGCAACCGCGGCAGCCAGCTGCTGCCGGGCAAGGGCATCGAGCGATATCTTCTGCATGGGGCCACCCTACTCAGAAACCGGGCCCCTGCCGAGGGTCCTTCGCCCCGGACCGGCCACGGACCGGCCACGATACCGGCCGCCGGAAAGCTGCAGCCCTAGTAGGCCACGTCGAATCCGCCGAACTCCCCCGTCGCGGCCGAGACGGATTCTTCGACGTCCTCCACCCGGCCGGGCGCCTCCGGCGAGCGCAGCCAGCGCCGCAGTTCCAGCACCACGGACTGCGGCCCCTCGGCCACGATGCCCACGGAGCCGTCGGTGTTGTTCCGGACCGTGCCGCTGAGCCCCAGTTCCTCGGCCTTCCGGACCGTCCAGTAGCGGAAGCCGACCGCCTGGACCACACCGGACACCCGCGCGTTCAGCCGCACCGGCTCGCCGGAATCCGCCGGAAACTGCACAGGATGTTTGCCCGCCATGTTCCCAATGTAGCGCCCATCCGGGCGCCCGGTTTCGGCACACAGGGTTTGGTGCTGCCGCCCCAGTCTCATCCGCCAGACACCAAGGGACCTTTGCCTCTTTCCCGGGGGCGCCGTCCACGAAAGGGTGGCTACCGGCACTGCAGCGATTTGTCGAAGACCCGGCAACAGCACAAAGAAGTGCTCTTACCCTCCACCGGCGGTCACCACCGCTAGACAAGGACAAGACAATGGCTGGACAGTTCGAAATCTTCACCGACGCGGAATCCAATGTACGGTTCCGGCTCCTTGCCGCCGACGGGACCGTGTTGGCGATTTCCACAGCATTCGACGACAAGCGCCAGGCAGCGGACGGCATCATGGCCGTGCGCGAGTGCGCCGGCACCGGGCTGATCCGGGAGGTCGGCAGCAACCCGTGGACCGGGCAGCGCGGCAGCAGGAACGCCTCGCCGACACCTGCGGTCCGCGAACACCGTCACCGCCACCGGCACCTGCCCGCTGTCTAACCCAGCGTCGTCTAACGCAGCTACTTCGCCGGTTCCGTCACGGCGCCAGTCCCCGTGCCCGTGGCCGCGCCGTTGCCCGCCGGACGCAATGACGTGATCATCTTCCGGACGTCCTGGTACTCCGCCGTGCTGGCGTAGAGCTTCGCCTTCTCCAGGTACGGCAGCCCGGGGTCCCCCGGCGTCGTGTTTTTCCCGGGGTCATACGCCTGCCCGAACAGCGCGCCGCTGGGCGGCCAGAGGAAGAGCTGGAACATCGGACACGACGTGGGCCCGGTCTCCTCCGGCATCATGGTGATGCCGTACGACGCGTAGGTGGGCGGCGAAGCCTCCGCCGCCCCGAAGTCGCCCCGGGCCTCGAAGACGTAGCGCGGCGGGCTCTGGTCCGCCGCACCGGGTTCGGCGAGCGCCTGCATCGGCTGAGAGTCGATGAGCAAGTAGGGCTGTTGATCGCCGCATTCGGCGCCCGTGACGATGTTCGTGCGCAGCGCGGCCATCTGCTTCCCGGCGGCGTTCACGACGTCCACGAACTCACCGCCCAGCGGCGCCTCCCCCGCAGGGTCCCGGATCTCCCACGCGGCCGGGTAGTCGAAACTCAGCGTCCCGTCCGACGTCGTGAACGTCTTCCAGCCGGACGACGACGGCGGGAGGGCCGACGTCGTCGGGGTTGCCGCCGCGGGGCTCCCCGGAGCCGTTCCCGATGCTGTGTCCGTGGCTGACTCCGACGGCGTGGTTCCCTGTGTCCCCTGCGACGAGTCTCCCGACTGGGTGTTTCCCGGCTGGTCATTTCCCGGCTGGGTGCCTCCGGCAGGCGGACCTGCGGACGATGCCTCCGGCGCAGCGCCGGATGTCGCAGGGGGCGCCGCCGGTGAGCCGCAGCCGGCCAGCAGCAGGGCCGCGAGCACCAGCGCCGAAACAAACGGAGCCGGAACCGCAGCCGGTGTGAGCCGTCGCCTCGCCATGAGCCCGGGCCGGCCCTACTGCCCCGCCGGGCGCAGCGAGGTGATCATCTTCCTGATGTCCTGGTATTCGGAGGTCTCCAGATAGGCCTCCGGGGTGTCGACAAAGGGCTCGTTGCCCGGGGTGGTGTCGAAGGGGTTATAGACGCCCCCGAACGACGCTCCGCTGGGCGGCCAGGTGAAGAACTGGAAAATCGGGCAGGCATCGGGCCCGGACGGCTTGGGCGCGGAGCTGATGCCGTAGGCCATGACGTTGGCCTTCGCGGGGTCCTTCTCGGCCGGATACAGCCGCAACTCAAAGATGAAGTGCGGCGTGACGCCCTGCTGGGCCAGGGCCGGAACCTGCACCAGATCGAGCACCTGGTAGGGGATCCGCTGCGTGCATTCCGCGCCCGGGGCGACGTTGGTCTTCAAGGTGGCCAGCGACTTGCCGCCCGCGTTCAGGACCTCCAGGAACACGCCGCCGGGTGCCGCCTCGGCGCCGCGGTCCTTGACGGTCCACTCGGCGGGGTGATCGAACTCGAGCTTCCCGTCCGGGGTCTTGAGGCTCTGCCAATCCGCCGCCGTCGGCGCCGGAGTGCCCGGCGCCGACGGCGGCTCGGTCGGCGGGACATCGACGGCGCCGCTGCTGGCCGGTGCGGACGTCAGTGGGGGCACGGTAGGCATCGACGGCGACGTCGGCCCCGGGCCCGCGGGCGCACCGCAGGCGCCCAGCAGCGCCGCAACCAAGAAGCCGGCCGACGCTGCCGTGCCGAACGCCGCGAGTCGACGCATGTCACCCTCCCCCTGGGATTCAAGTGGTTCGACCATTGTGGAGCGTCCGTCGGCAAAATCAAGAGGCAAAAGTCCCGGAGTGGCGGGCCGAACTCTGTCCGGGCCCGCGGCCGGAGTGCGCTGGACTGCGATGGTCCGCGCCGGAACCTGCCGAAGACTTGCCGTGCCCGCCGGCTCCTGCAGCGGCGTGAGGAGACCCACGTTGACATCCCGGCGATTTCAGTTGCCCGTGGAAGCTTGCTAGAGCTTAAGTAATGCAAGAGTTCCTCACCCAAGCAATGCCGTTCCTGGCCATGGCCCTGGCCGTGGTTGCCGGGCTCGTCCTGTCCTGGCTGGTGCGCAAGATTGTGCTCCGGCTCAACCGCAGCAAGCCCGAACTGCGCGAGACCTCCCGCGTGGCCCGGCTGCCGCTGCGCTTGTCGCTGTGCCTGATCGCCGTCCGGATCGCGCTCGCCACGAGCGGCGGGGATCTTGAATGGCGCCACGGCCTGGACCATTTGCTGCTGATTGCGCTCATCGGTTCGCTGGCCTGGCTGGCCATCGCCATGCTGCTCATCATCGAGGCAATGGTGCTGACCCGGTACCGGGTGGATGTCGCGGACAACCGCCGCGCCCGGCGGCTGCGCACCCAGGTGATCCTGGCCCGGCGGATCGGCGTCGCACTGATCGCGGTGGTGGCTCTGGGCAGCATGATGCTGACGTTCCCCGCGATCCAGGCGCTCGGCGCCGGGCTCCTGGCTTCCGCAGGCGTGATCTCGATTGTCGCGGGCCTCGCCGCGCAGACCTCGCTGGTCAACGTCTTCGCCGGCATCCAACTCGCCTTCACGGACGCGATCCGGGTGGACGACGTGGTTGTGGTCCAGAAGGAATGGGGCCGGATCGAGGAGATCACCCTGACCTACGTGGTGGTCCACATCTGGGACGACCGCCGGCTGATCCTGCCCTCGACGTACTTCACCACCACCCCCTTCGAGAACTGGACCCGGCGGCAGTCCGAGGTCATGGGCACCGTGGAGTTCGACCTCGACTGGCGCGCTCCCGTCGAGGCGATGCGCGGCGAGCTGAAGAAGGTCCTGGCCGATACGCCGCTGTGGGACAAGCGTGTGGGGATCCTGCAGATCACGGACGCCACCGCCGGCTTTGTCCGCGTGCGCATCCTGGTCAGCGCCGCGGACAGCGCCTCCCTGTTCGACCTCCGCTGCCTGATCCGCGAGGAACTGGTGCTGTTCCTGCAGCAGGACCACCCGACGGCGCTCCCCCACGTCCGCCTCGAATCGCTGCCGTCGGCACTGGCGGCGTCCACTTCCGGCAACGCGTCCGACGCCGTCACGGGCTCCAAGCGCCCCGGCAAGGCTACGGCCGAGCACCACCGGCACCCGGATCCCCACGACTCCCAGCTGTTCACCGGATCCATCGAGGCGATCCAGCGCTCCAAGGCCTTCTCCGGACCGGGCGAGGACGTCTTCGAGGACCGCGACAACGCCATCGCCTCGCAGAACTAGCCGGGCCGGGCGGCCGCGCCTGGACAGCACGACAGCACAGCCGGACCGGGCAGGTCTTCCCAGCCCCCGCCAACTGGTCAATAATCAGACGTTGGCGGGTCAGCAACGCGCTGCCCCCTTGTCTGCCGGACCAGCTGAGGAGTCCCCATGACGGTCGAAGAAGCCCCCACGGAAACACCCAAGGCGACTGCCGGCGACTGGTTCCAAAGCGCCGTCGTCTATCAGATCTATCCGCGCAGCTTTGCCGACTCCAACGGCGACGGCATCGGCGACCTCCGCGGAATCATCGGCAGGCTGGACTACCTCCAGCGGCTGGGGGTCGACGTCGTCTGGCTCTCCCCGATCTACACCTCCCCGCAGGACGACAACGGCTACGACATCAGCGACTACCGGAACGTGGACCCGCTGTTCGGTACCCTCGAGGAGCTCCGGGAACTGACCGACGGGCTGCACGCGCGCGGCATGAAGCTGGTGATGGACCTGGTGGTCAACCACACCTCGGACGAGCACCCCTGGTTCGTGGAATCCCGGTCCTCGAAGGAGAACCCGAAGCGCGACTGGTACTGGTGGCGGCCGCCGCGGGACGTCGACGCCGGCGCCTCCCCGCGGCGCAAGGCGGCGGAGCCGACCAACTGGGGCTCGGCGTTCTCCGGGCCCGCGTGGGAGTTCGACCAGGCCACCGGGGAGTACTACCTGCACATCTTTTCGAAGAAGCAGCCGGACCTGAATTGGGAGAATCCGGAGGTCCGCGCCGCGGTCTACGAGATGATGAACTGGTGGCTGGACCGGGGCGTGGACGGGTTCCGGATGGACGTCATCAACTTCATCTCCAAGGACACCTCGCTCCCGGACGGCCCGGTGGCCGACGGCAAGCTCTTTGGTGACGGCTCCCCGTTCTACATCGACGGCCCCCGCATGCACGAGTTCCTGCAAGAGATGCACCGGGAAGTCTTCGCGAAGCGCACCGGCGAACTGCTCACCGTCGGCGAAATGCCCGGCGTGACCGTGGACGACGCCATCCTGTACACCGACCCAGCCCGGGCCGAGGTGGACATGGTGTTCCAGTTCGAGCACGTGGCGCTGGACCAGGAGGACGGCGACAAGTGGCGGCCCAAGAAACTCCTGCTCACCGAGCTGAAGCAGACCCTGGGCCGCTGGCAGGACGGGCTGGCCGAGACGGGCTGGAACAGCCTGTACTGGGGCAACCACGACCAGGCCCGCGCCGTGTCCCGCTTCGGCGACGACAGCCCCCGATACCGCGAGCTCTCCGCCAAAATGCTGGCCGGCGTCCTGCACCTGCACCGGGGCACGCCCTACGTCTACCAGGGTGAAGAACTGGGCATGACCAACATGACGTTCGGCGCGATCAGCGATTACCGCGACATCGAGGTCCTCAACCACCACCGCGAAGCCACCACGCACCTGGGCCACACCGACGCCGAGGTCCTCGCCGCCCTCGCGCCGCTGAACCGGGACAACGCGCGGACCCCAGTCCAGTGGGACGCCTCCCGGCATGCCGGCTTCACCACCGGGGCACCCTGGATCGCGGTGAACCCGAATGCCAACCACATCAACGCCGCCGCCCAGGTGGATGATCCGGATTCGGTCTACAGCTTCTACCGCCAGGTGATAGCGCTGCGGCATGCAGAACCGGTGGTCTCGCACGGGAACTTCACCATGCTGCTGCCGGATGACCCGCACGTCTATGCGTTCACCCGGGCCCTGACCGGTTCAGATGTTTCCTCCGGCAGTCCCTCAGACAGTCAGTCGGACGGCGCCGGGATTCCGGAGCTGCTGGTGCTGGGCAACTTCTCCGGCGAGGTGCGCGACGCGGACCTCGGGGACGAGGCCTGGGCTGACGCGGAACTGGTCCTGGGCAACTATCCGTCCGACGCCGACGCCTCCGACGGCGGCTCCGCCGTGGGTTCAGCCGCGGGTGCGGTGCGGGAGGGCCTTTCCGCGGGCGCGGTGCGCCTGCGGCCCTGGGAACTGCAGGTGTTGCGCCGGCGCCGCGGCGCCTGATCGACGATCCTGAACGCCAGCCCACGAAAGGAAGCCACACATGACTATTCCACCAACTCCCGGCCCCGATCCGTTTCCGCCAGAACCCGGCCCCACGACGCCGCCGCCGGAGCCCGGAGACCCATTTCCGCCGGAACCCGGTCCGGTCACGCCACCGCCGGTTCCGGGGCCCGAGCCCGTACCCGGTCCCGCGCCCACCCCGTCACCGGAACCGGGTCCGTTCCCGACGCCGCCCGGCCCCCTCCCGATTCCGGATCCCGGCCCGGTGCCGCCGCGGCCGGACCCGACCCGGTTCTAGCGGGCGTCACCGCGCGGAGAGTCCGTGCAGGAACCGGCGCACCTCCGCGTTGAAGGCAGCCGGCGCTTCGACGGCCGCCATGTGCCCGACGTCGGGAATCATCACCAGCGTCGAGCCAGGGATCCGCCGGTTCATCTCGCGGGCCACGCTCTGCGGCGAGCGGACGTCGTCCGTGCCGTACAGCAGCAGGGTAGGCACCGCGATGGTGGGCAGCACGTCGCGGTAGTCGGCGTGGGCGTTCGCGTTCAGCAGTGCCCGCATGCCGCCCGGGTGGAAGTCGGCCATGATGGCGCTGGTTTCCTGCACCGCCGCCGGATCAGCGTGTTCCGTGAACAGCGTGGGCAGCCATACGGGGATGAATTGTTCCGCCGGCTGATCGAGTTCGGCGAGCACCTGCGCATAGCGGCGCTCGACTTCCTCGGGCGGCAAAGATCCCGCCCAACCGGCGTACGCCGAGACCAGCAGCAGCGACGCGGGCACTGACGGGTGTGCCCGGTAGAGCTCCAGTGCAATGCCGGAGCCCATGGACAGCCCGAGGACGTGCGGCCGACCGGGAACCGCTTCCCGCAGAAAACCTGCCAGGGCGTCGCCCAAGTCCTGTCCGGTGAAGTCCGGCGGCGGATCGTCCGAGCCGCCGCACCCGGGTGCATCCCAGGCGAAAACCGTGAAGTCAGCCGACAAATCCTCGAGCTGCCGCCGCCAGATGCGGCTGTCTTCGTAGGCGCCGTGCAGCAGGACCAGCGGCGGACCCTGGCCCGCGCGCCGGTACCGGATGCGCAGGCCCGCAACCTCGACGGTCTCCATGAGGCAATGCTAGGGCGGCGCGCCGCCGCTCGGCAGGGTCAGGCGGGGCAGACCCAGGCTTGGCGGACTCAGGGGGCAGGGTCAGGCGGGGCAGGCTCAGGACGCGCAAACCCGCCCGCGGCGCGCAAATGACCCTGCGAACACCCGATTTCGGGTGTCGCAGGGTCATTTGCGCGTCGGCAGGACGGTTGCGCGTCGGTGCTACGGGAGGACGATGTCCCGGGTGCGGTGATCGTACTGGATGACCAGGAGGCCGCCGCCGTGGTGGACTTCGTGGTTGGGTCCGTCGAAGACGCCAAACGCTCCGTAGTTTTCGTCCCAGGAGCGGTTCAGGGCGATCTTGAAGGAGTAGAAGCCGGCAGGAATGTCCGCGGCAATCTTCCAGAGCTGATCCACCTGGTCCAGTTCCATCTGGACTTCGTCGTACTGCGGCGCCCAGTTGGCGGGCGCGCCCAGCAGAATGCTGAAGTCGCCGGCAACCGCGACGGCGTCCGGCTGTTCGATGGTGTCGACGCTGACAGCAGAGGCCGCCGCCGCCGGGGCTTCTGCCGACGCTGCTGCCGCAGGCTGTGCGGCCTTCGCTGCGGGCTTGCGCTTGCGCACCGCCTTGGCCACGGGGGCCACGGCCTCCTCGATGAGCTTGGCAGCCTTGCCGGCAACCTTGGAAGTGGTCGACGGCGCTTCCCCGGCCGCGGCGGTCGGCGCCGCTTCTGCCTTTGCTGCCTTCTCCGGCTTCGCCGGCTTTGCCGCGGGAGCAGTCGGAAGCGGCGTGCCCGCCGGAACGGGAGTGCCGGCGTCGAGCGCTGCAGCGAAGGCGGCAGGCTCGGCGAAAGCCACCGTGGCGCGCTGGCCGTCGTCGGTGATGGACCAGCCGGAGCGGCCCTTGACCAGCCAGCCGGCCTTGACCAGCTTGGCCGTGGCGGTGGTCAGGGTCTTGTGGCCGCGGGGAATGCCGCCACTGAGGAGTTCGCGTTCGTGGTCGTTGAGGGGCACCCGTGCGATTGCCTCGCCCAGTACGGCTCCGGCGTTCGGCTTCTCGCCGGTCCATACCTCCTCTGCCAGGACATCCAGCACGGCCTTTAGCCGAAGGTTGGTGTTTTCCGCGGTGTTCGCGCCCATGGGTCTCCTTTAGAAGCAATTGATCCACCTGCATTTTGCCAAGGAAATGTTAGTTTTTGCGAGCGGATCCGGTTAACTCTGTGTGTCGTGACCCACTATGACAGGGCCGGGCGGGGGTCGCGAGGGACCAACGCGGCCCTACCCGCGAGTAGAAAAACAACGCGGGGTCACTTACGGCCCATCGAAGCGCCCCGGACCGGCCGTAAGTGACCCCGCGTTGTTCTCGTGATGCCAGCGGAACGCCGGCTGCGGTCCGCGGAGGGTGCCCGTTTCGGCATTGCTGGATTCGGGGGCGCCCGCGGGCGGACAATGAGCCGTATCCGTCCCTGCTCCCCAGGAGCCGTCATGCCGCGTTTCAAGGTCTGGCTGCAGCGTCACCGCCTCCCGGCGTTCTTTGTCCTGGCGTTCGCGATCTCCTGGTGCTCCTGGCCGCTCTATGCGGCCGGGCTGATGCCGCAGTTCGAATTCCTGCCGATCGGTCCGCTGGCTGCGGCCCTGATGGTCATTGGGCTCGCCGAGGGCAGGGCCGGCTTCCGGGCGTGGGGCCGGCGGCTCATCCGGTGGCGGGTGGGCTGGGTCTGGTACGCCGTGGCCCTCCTCCTCCCGCCGTTGATGGCCTTGGTCACTGGATTCGCGAACATGGCACTCGGCGCCCCTGCACCGGGGCTGGCCCAGGTGACGTGGTCCGGGCTCCTGGCCGTTTTTGCCGTGCGTCTGGTCAATCCGCTGGACGGACCTCTGGGAGAGGAACCCGGTTTCCGCGGGTATGCCCTGCCGCTGCTCCAGGCGAGGTGGGCGCCGCTGCGGTCCGCGGCACTCCTGGGCGTTGTGGTGGCCCTCTGGCACGTTCCACTGGTCGTGTTCGGGCAGCTCAGCCTGATCGGGCTGCCCACCACCTTCGCCATCACCTTCCTCTACGTGTGGCTGTTCAACCGCACCGGCGGAAGCGTACTGCTCACATACCTCTTCCACGACAGTCAAGGCACGTTTACGGTGGGTTCCTTCGGTTTCTCCGGTGCCGAGGCTGGCCGGGCGGAACTGATCTACTTCGCCGTCGTGGTCCTGGCAGTCCTGACCACAGTGGTCCTGAACCGGGGTGCATGGCGTGCGGCGCCTGCCTCCGCCGTCGACTCCGTGCTGCTCACTTCCGGGTCAGATCGTATTCACCGCTAAGGAGGAACGATGTCCTCTCCCCTGCCGTTACTCCTCGGCGCTCCATTGGGCGCCGGTCTGGGCCATGTAGGCGGCGACCGCTGCTTCGGTGGTGGGATAGAAATGCTCCGGCTCGATTTCGCGGGTCAATCCGTACTTTTCGATCTTCTCCCGGGTCCTGTGCTTGACCTCGGCGAACACCAGGGAGATACCCTGCGCGTTCAGTTCGACATCCAGATCGAGCAAGACGTCCGCGGCGGTGGTGTCAACGTCCGTGATCGGCTCGGCCGCGATGACGATCCACCGCGGTTTGGGTTCCGTTCGTGCCAGGTGCCGGATGTTGTCGCGGAACGGCCGGACGTTGGCGAAGAACAACGGGGCGTCCCACCGGTAGATCACCAGGCCGGGCAGGTGCTTCGCATCCGGGTGGACGCGGATGTCGTGAAACCCCTCATAGCCGGGCACCCGCCCGATCACGGTCTCGTACGGCCACCATGCCCGGCGGAAGATGTTCAGGATGGACAGCCCCACCGCAATGCCGATGCCGGGCAGGACGCCCAGGAACGCGACCCCAAGGAAGGCGGCCATGCACAGGTAGAACTCGGTGCGCCTCTGGTGCCAGAGCCGAACCGTTCCGGGAATGTCGGCGAGGGAGATCGACGCCGTCATCACCACGGCCGCCAGTGCCGGCTGTGGCAGGTTCCGGAACAGCCCCGGCAAAAACACCAGCATGAGGAGAATCAGCACGGCGCCCGTCACGCCCGTGAGCTGCGACTTCGAGCCGGAACGTTCAGCGACGGCGGTCCGGGATCCGCTGGTGCTGACCGGGAAGCCCTGGAAGAGGCCCGCGGCCAGGTTCGCGGCACCGATCCCGATCATCTCCTGGTTGCCGCGGATTTCCTGCCCGGTGCGTGCGGCGAACGCCGTAGACGTCGAGATCGTGTCCGTCAAGGACACCAGCGCAATACCGAGGGCCCCGGCGAACATCAGCCCGAGGTCCGCGAAGTCCACCTGGGGAATGGTGAACGGCGGGAATCCCCGCGGGAGTTCCCCGACCAGCGAGACGCCCTTTGCGGCCAGATCGAAGACCGCTGTGGCCGCGATCGCGGCGACCACCATGACGAGTACCGCAGGGACCTTGGGCAGCCACCGCTGCAGAACCAGTATCAGCACAATCCCGCCGATGCCGACCGCCGCCGCGGCGACCACTGTCTCGCCATTGGCCACGCCCTCGACGAATCCGACCAGGTCGCCAATGAAGTTTTCGCTTTCGATCTTGAACCCGAAGAGCTTCGGGAGCTGGCCCACCAGGATGGTGATCGCGAGACCATTCATGTAGCCGATCATCGTCGGCTTGGAGATGAGGTCGGCGATGAAGCCGAGCTTGGCCACGGACGCCAAGACCATGATGGCGCCGACCATGAGGGCAAGCATCGACGCGAGCGCGATCGCCTTCTGCGGGTCGCCGTCGGACGCGACAAGGGGCAGGACCGTCGCGGCGATCATGGGCCCGAGTGCAGAGTCGGGCCCCAGGACCAGGATGCGGGACGGGCCAAAGACCGCGTAGGCGAGCAGGCAGAGGATGCTCGTGTACAGCCCGGTGATCGGCGGCAGCCCCGCCAGCTCGGCATAGGCCATGCCCTGCGGAACGAGCAACGTCGTCAGGACAACCCCGGCGACGATGTCCTTGCCGAACCAGTCCTTATGGTACGTAGCCACGGCATTGAGTCCGGGCGCCGCCTGGCGCAGCCAGCCCTTGCGCTCGCGGGTCTTCGTCATATCTGCACTCTGCCGTCTGCCCCCGCCCCGCGCATCCCCCGGCAAGGGTGAGCCGGGGCCAGCCGTGGCGGCGTCTACTGACAACGCGGGCGTGCACGCACAACTCATCTACCCTCGGATCCCCCCGGAACAACTCCAGAGGCTGACATCCAAACGGTAGTGTTGATGCCTCAGCACCGGCCGGCGGCCCGGCCGGGCATCTTGATGCCGTCGAGGCGTCGGGTGCTTCAGTTCCCCGGGATTTCTGCGCCGCTGAGTGTGTGCAGGGCGGCGCGGAGCCGGGTGTCGGCGTCGTTGGCGACGTCGCGGACGGCGGGGCTGTTGCTGAGCTTCACCATGGTTTGCGGGTCGATGGCCTGGTTGGTGGTCTCGGCGGCGTCCTTGCCCCGGCGGACGACGACGTTGCAGGGCAGCAGCGCGCCCATGTCCGGTTCTGCGGAGAGTGCCCGACTGGCCAGGGCCGGGTTGCAGGCGCCCAGGATCATGTAGTCGCCGAGCTCCTCGGCGGCACCGGCGCCGAGTTTGGCCTCAAACGTGGCTCGGACGTCGATCTCCGAGAGAATGCCGAAGCCTTGTCCGGCGAGGGCCTCGCGGGTGCGCTGCACAACCTCTTCCCAGGTCAGCGGGACCGTGACGGTATGCGTATAGCTCATGGCTGCTCCTGCGGTAATAGTGGCGGCATCAGGCAAGGGACAGGAAGAGCTTTTCCAGATCCTTGGTATCCATGCTCGTGTCCCCGCGGAGAAGGCACTGCTCGAGGCCGGTCGCGATGATGGCGAAGCCTGCCCGGTCCAAAGCCTTCGAGACAGCGGCGAGCTGGGTGACGATGTCCTTGCAGTCCTTCCCTTCCTCGAGCATGCGCGTGACGCCGGCGAGCTGTCCCTGGGCGCGCTTGAGCCGGTTGATGATCGGGGTGAGTTCGGTCGAATCAAGTTCCATGGCGGGCTCCAAAGGTGGGCGGTACTTTGCCAATTGTATACCCCGGCGGGTATAACGGCCAGCAGTGGGAAGCCGGCAGCCAGCCTGCCGCATGCCGGTTGCAAGATACCCCCAGGGGTATTATCGTTGTGGGTAGACCGACGGAGAATCCCCTCCCGGAAACTCCCCCGCCCAGCGAAAGAGAGCCCCATGCTTATCGAGCGTATTTACGACGAAGACCTCGCCCAGGCCAGCTATTTCATCGGCTGCCAGGCCAAGGGTGAGGCGGTCGTTGTTGACCCGCGCCGCGACATCGCCGTGTACCGCTCCCTGGCCGCGGCCAACGGGATGAAGATCGTGGCCGTCACCGAGACCCACATCCACGCGGACTTCCTGTCCGGCACCCGCGAACTCGCCGCCGAGACCGGCGCCACCGCCTACGTCTCCGGCGAGGGCGGGGACGACTGGCAGTACGGCTTCCAGGCCGAACGCCTCAACGACGACGACGTGATCACCCTGGGCAACATCACCGTCAAGGCCCTGCACACTCCGGGCCACACCCCGGAACACCTGTCCTTTCTGATCACCGACGGCGCGTTCGCCGACACCCCCGGCTATCTGCTCTCCGGTGACTTTGTCTTCTCCGGGGACCTGGGGCGCCCGGACCTGCTGGACGAGGCCGCGGGCGGCATCGACACCCGCTTCGCCGGCGCCAAGCAGCTGTTCGCCAGCCTGCGCGATAAGTTCCTGACCCTGCCCGACCACGTCCAGGTGCACCCCGGCCACGGGGCCGGCAGCGCCTGCGGCAAGGCCCTCGGCGCCATCCCCTCCAGCACGGTCGGCTACGAACGGCTCTACGCCTGGTGGGGCCCCTACCTGGCCGCCAACGACGAGGAGGGCTTCATCGCCGAGCTCCTCGACGGCCAGCCCGATGCGCATGCCTACTTCGGCCGGATGAAGCGCGAGAACCGGGAGGGCCCGGCAGTGATGGGCGAACGCGCCCCCCTGAGCGAACTCGCCACCGAAACTGTTGCCCAGGGCCTCGCCGCCGACGCCATGACGTTCGTGGACACCCGCTCGAACGCCGAAGTCCACGAAGGCACCGTCACCGGTGCCCTGAACATCCCCTCCGGCAAGTCCACCGCCAGTTTCGGCGCCTGGGTGGTCAACCCCGAAACCGACAAGAACCCGCTCGTACTCCTGGCCCCCAGCCAGGCCGCCGCGCAGGAAATGTGGGACCACCTGGTCCGCGTCGGCATCGACGACGTCGCCGGCTACGTCACAGGCCTCGAAGGCCTGCCCGCCAGCACCCCCAAGCTCATCCAGCCTGAAGAACTGGGTGGCTTTGAGGCCGCGATGGTCCTCGACGTCCGCAACCGCACCGAACACGCCGCAGGACACATCCCCGGCTCCCACCAGCTCAGCGGCGGCCGCGTGATGTGGAACCTGGACCAGCTCCCCTCCGAAGGCACCATCGTGTCCTACTGCCAGAGCGGGGTCCGGAACTCCGTCGCGGCCAGCGCCCTGCGCCGGGCCGGCTACGACGTCGTCGAACTCGACGACAGCTACGCCGGATGGGCCGCCTGGCAGCAGGCTCGGGAATCTGTTTCCAGCAACTGATCGCGGCACGACCCGAAGTAATTAACTGACAGCGTTGGCGGCGGCCGGGACACCCGGCCGCCGTCGACGCATGTCCCGGACAACTGGAGTTCAGAAATGATGCCCGGCAACACCCCGTCCCCGCAAGGCAGCGCAGTCCGGCGGGAACGCCGACAGCGCACCGGCATCACCCTGGGCCTGCGTCAGAACCTGGCCCAGTTCATACTCCTGGTCGCCGTCAATGCCCTAGTCGGCGGCACCCTCGGCCAGGAACGCACCGTGCTGCCGCTGCTGGCGGACCAGGTCTTCCACCTTGACCTCTACACGTCCGCCCTGACCTATATCGTGGCCTTCGGACTCGCCAAGGCCGGCACCAATTACTTCGCCGGCACGCTCTCGGACCGTTACGGCCGGAAACCCGTCCTTGTGACCGGCTGGCTCATCGCCATCCCCGTGCCGCTGCTGCTGATCTTCGGAACCTCCTGGGGCTGGATCGTTGCCGCCAACGTGATCCTCGGCATCAGCCAGGGCCTCACCTGGTCCACCACCGTGGTCATGAAAATGGACCTCGTCGGACCCTCCCGGCGCGGCCTGGCGATGGGCCTGAACGAGGCTGCCGGCTACCTCGGCGTCGCCGGGACCGCCCTGGCCACCGGCTACATCGCCACCAACTACGGGCTCCGCCCTGGGCCGTTCCTGCTCGGCGCCGCCTACATCGCCCTGGGACTGGGCCTGTCCGTTCTGGCCGTGAAGGAAACCCAGGGCTACGCCAGAGTGGAGGCCGTCAACCACACGGCCGCCCACGCGGCCGCCCACGGGGAACTAAGCAACCGGGAGATCTTTACCCTCACCAGCTTCCGGGACAAGTCCTTGTCCTCGGTCAGCCAGGCCGGCATGGTCAACAACCTCAACGACGGCCTCGCCTGGGGCCTGTTTCCGCTCCTTTTTGCCGCCGCCGGGCTGAGCATCGAGAAGATCGGCATCCTGGCCGCCGTCTACCCTGCCGTCTGGGGCGCCGCGCAGCTCGTCACCGGAGCCATGTCGGACAAATACGGCCGTAAAAGGCTGATCGTCGGGGGCATGCTAGTCCAGGCCGTAGCGCTCGGCATCGTTGCCCTCGGCACCGGCTTCGGGGTCTGGTTCGCCGCCGCCGCTCTCCTCGGTCTCGGAACAGCCATGGTCTACCCCACCCTGCTCGCCGCCATCGGCGACGTCGCCCATCCGCAGTGGCGCGCACGCTCGGTGGGAATCTACCGGCTCTGGCGCGACGGCGGCTTCGCCGTCGGCGCCCTGCTCTCCGGCATTCTCGCGGACGCCTACGGCATCCCCGCTGCCGTCGCCGTCGTCGCGGCGCTCACCGCGTTGTCGGGAATCCTCGTGGCCGTCCGGATGCGCGGCACCGACCACAAACCTGCAATCTAAGGAACCGCCCTGGCACCGGTACGGACCACCAGCACAGGACAATGGGCATGGTGCACCGCATGGCTCGATACCGACCCCAGTCGCATTTCGGCGAAGCCGCCACGACCCCGCGATCCGACCACCAGGAGATCGGCCCCGGCCGCAGCCTTCAGGAGCACCTCCGCGGTATGCCCCTCCTTCACTTCACCGGTGACCGCAACACCGGACCCGGATGCCCGCCGCAGCGCATCAGCGTGCACATTCCGGGCGTTGTCGCCGAAGGCTTCATGGTCCTCAGCCTTGCCAGCGGCATCCCCGAGGAGGGGGTAGTGCCATGCTGTGACAACGTGAACCTGCCCGGCTCTCAGCCGGGCTTCCTGAAGGGCCCATTCCAGAGCTGCCAGTGACGAGTCCGACCCGTCGACCCCAACAACAACCCGGAAGACCGCCTCTGCCGCCATCGAGCCTCCCGCTACGCGTCTGCCTGGCACAACGTCGTGCCGCACGGCCCACGATCCTCCCGCTGCGCAGTGGAATCAAGGGGATAACTCGGCTGGAGCCGGACGCGGTGGCGATGCTGCGCCCAGACCGTTGGCGGCCTCAAAACACTCCCTCGAAGGCTGCCTTGGCGCCGGCCCGCGGGGCTGCCGCTCTATCTCGCGGTGAAGTCTTCATCCGCACAAATACCCTAGGGGGTATACTGATGAGACTATCCACTTATGCAAGGGAGCAACCAGATGTGCCGTGCGGTGACATGTAAGAAATGCCAGAAGACCACATGGGCAGGCTGCGGCCAGCACGTCGACCAGGTCATGCGCGGGGTTCCGAGCTCCCAGCGTTGCCGCGGGCACGAGCAGGAAAAGTCGACCGGCAAGGGCTTCTTCGCGAAGCTGTTCGGGCGGTAGGTGGACCCTGCCGGCGCCCAAGCACAGGCGTTGAGGAAGGGAAAGCGCCGGAGGACATGTCCTCCGGCGCTTTTTTCACGTTCCCTGGCGCCCCTCAGGACAGGAGCGCCTGCACAGCGACGTAGGCGGCGATCACCAGCACCAGGATTCCAAAGCCACGCTTGAGGACCCTGTCCGGGATGCCGGTGCCGATCCGCCCTGCCGCGAGTGAGGCGGCCATCGCGGTGACGGCGAAGGCCGCCGTGACGGCCCAGTCGATCTGCAGATCACCCAGGTGGGCGGCGAAGCCGGCGGCCGAGTTGATCACGATGATCACGAGGGAAGTTCCAACGGTCAGCGCCATCGGGAGTCCGAGAGCCAGGGTGAGTGCCGGGACGATCAGGAAGCCGCCCCCGACGCCGAGTAGACCGGTCAGGAACCCGACGACGGCGCCGGTGGCGATTGCCTTGGGCAGGCAGCTGCGCCAGTTGACGCCGCCGCCGGGCAGCGCGCAGGCGCCGCCGACGGATGTCGACGGCATCAGCATCCGGATGCCGGCGAAGACCATGATCGCGGCAAAAGCCAGCAGCAGGACCTTCGGGTCCAGCAACCTGTTGACCATCGCGCCGAGGTAGGCCGTCACGGTGCCTGCGGCGCCGATGATCAGCGCCAGTCTCCAGTTCACCCCATTCCGCAGCCGGGGCAGCACCGCGACGGCGGAGGATGCGCCGACGACGACCAGCGACGTCGGGATCGCCGCCGCAAGCGGCAGCCCCACGCCATAGACCAGGGCGGGCACGGCGAGGATGGATCCGCCGCCTCCGACCAGGCCCAGCAGGCCACCGACGATCAGCCCGAACGCCGCCGCGGAAATGATCATGCCTTCGCGTCCAGGCTCTTCAGGGCCTGGTGCGCGGTGGGCTCGTTCGCGGAGCGGTTCCACGGCATCTTGGAGAGCATCTGACCCATGGCACAGCTGTTAGTGGCCGCGGAGAACATCAGGCCGGCACCGATGCCGCCGGCAATTAGGCCTAGTTTGGGCGAGATGAACTTGCTGCCGAGCATGCCGGCAAGGACAAGGGAGCCGGCGGTCATCCGGACCTGGCGTTCCAGGGCCCAAGTGCCACGGCCGCGGACGACGTTCCCGCCGGCGGCCGCGTAGGCGGGGACCCCGCCAGACAGAACGCTGGCACTGGCCAGGCCTACGGCGTCCAGGTGCTTACGGGCCTGCTCGGCCCGGTTACCGGATTGGCAGACTAGGACCACGCGGGTACCCATCTTGGCCGCGAATTCTTCAGTGTGTTCGCTGAGCATGGACAGCGGCACATGGTACGAGCCATTGATGTGCATGGCATCGAACTCTGCGCCGCTGCGCACATCAATGACCATCAGATCGTCGTGGTTATCTTCCCAGGCCTTCAGGGTCGAGGCATCGATTGACTTGGGAGCGCTAAGAACAGGGGTGGTCGTATTCAAGGAATTCATGATCTCTTTCGGTATTTCTTGGAGCATTTCTTGTGGCGGCCCGGTACTGGGCGAGGCCGCCCTCCACCGCCCGGTTCGCCACGTCAGGGACACGGTCCGGGCAAATGGAAGCCCGGGCGGCGCTTGGGGGCGTGCCGCCCGGGCAGTCTGGTGGGGTCAGGCGGTCGGGAATCCCGCGGCAGTCCAATCAAGCATTCCGCCGGGCACGGTGTAAGCCGTGTAGCCTGCGGCCGCCAGCTGGTCAGCCGCTGCCGCACTGCGGCGTCCGCTGCGGCACACGGCGATGACCGGACGGGACTTGTCCAGGTCGCTGAGGCGGCCGGCCAGTTCGCCCAGGGCAATGTGCGTGGCACCGGGGATCATGCCTTCGGCGATTTCAGCGGGTTCGCGCACATCCACGATCTGGGCATCGCTGCCGGTCTTGAGCTGTTCCGCGAGCTGCTGCGGGGTGATTTCCATGTGCTGGACCTTTCGGTAGGACTGGCCTGTTGAGCGGAAAAATGTTGAGCGGCAAAATACGGGACCAGGGGTTGCCCGGGAAAGACCCGCGCCGGCGTAGGTCAGGCGCAGGAAAAGTGTGCGGATATCCTCCAGGGCGGGCATCTTTCCCTCTCCATCATGATACCCCCTGGGGTATCAATGCAAACCCGGCGCCACGCTTGCTGATATACCCCTGGGGGTATAATATTTTGCCATGTCAACCATCGACATTTCCGAGAAAACCTTCAACGACACCATCACCGGCAACGGCATCGTGCTGGTGGACTTTTGGGCAGCCTGGTGCGGCCCGTGCCGGATGTTCGCCCCCACGTTCAGCAAGGCGTCCGACAACCACACGGACGTCGTCTTCGCGAAGGTGGACACGGAGGCCGAGCCCGGCCTCTCCGCCGCCGCCCGCATCACCTCCATCCCCACCCTGATGGCCTTTAGGGACGGGATCCTCGTCTTCTCGCAGCCCGGGGCAATGAACGCGGCCGGGCTGGAACAGCTCATCACCGCCATCAAGGACCTGGACATGGACGAGGTCCGGGCGAAGATGGCAGCCGCCCCGGCGTCGTAGGGATCAAGCGGCCCCCAGCCATTGCCTGGGCGATCGCCCTCGCATGCTCATACTGACGATCCGCGGGTCTGGAGGTCTGCAGCCGTTCTGGCTGGGTCCGATGGCATACGCCGTTTTCGCTCCCGGGCCGGACCGGCATTACGCGAGCCAGGGAGCACCGAGCCAAAGCAGACCTCCCGTTGTGTCCCCGGCCCGATGGGCCTAGAGTTGCGGTCTGCCCACCGCGCGCCGTCCCGCCGCTGAACATGCGCCGGATCAGGTGCCGGACAGGGCGTCCAACCGTTCCCGTTGAGGAGATATCTATGGAAACCCGCACGCTCGGTACACTCACCGTCTCGGCCCTGGGGTTGGGCTGCATGGGCATGAGCGAGTTCTACGGCCACGGCGAGGATAACGAGTCCGTCGCCACCATCCAGGCGTTTCTCGACGCCGGCGGAAGCCTGCTCGACACCGCGGACATGTACGGCCCGTTCACCAATGAGGAGCTTGTGGGCCGGGCCATCGCAGGGCGGCGCGACGACGTCGTCCTGGCCACCAAATTCGGCAACGAACGGCGGCCCGACGGATCCTGGGTGGGCATCAACGGCTCCCCCGACTACGTGCGCGCCGCTTGCGATGCCAGCCTGCAGCGGCTGGGCGTGGACCACCTCGACCTGTACTACCAGCACCGGGTGGACAAGACCGTCCCGATCGAGGAAACCGTCGGGGCCATGGCGGAGCTGGTCCAGGCCGGCAAGGTCCGGCACCTTGGCCTGTCCGAGGCCAGCGCCGACACCGTGCGCCGGGCCCACGCGGTGCACCCCATCACCGCCCTGCAGACCGAATACTCGCTGTGGGAGCGCGAGCCGGAGACCAAGGTCTTCCCGGTCCTCGCCGAGCTCGGCATTGGCTTTGTGCCCTACAGCCCGCTGGGCCGTGGATTCCTGACCGGCCAGTTCCGCAGCCCCGAGGACTTTGCCGCGGATGATTTCCGCCGGCACTCCCCGCGCTTCCAGGGCGAGAACTTTGACCGCAACCTGCAACTCGTGGACCGGGTCAAGGAGTTGGCGGACGCGAAGGGCTGCACCCCGGGGCAACTGGCACTGGCCTGGCTGCTGGCCCAGGGCGAGCACATCGTTCCCATCCCCGGCACCAAGAAGGTCAACCGGCTGCGGGAGAACCTGGGCGCTGCCGACGTCGAACTCTCCGCCGAGGACCTGGCCCGCCTGGACGAACTGGCTCCGGCCGGGGTGGCAGCCGGGGCGCGGTACCCGCACATGGACTCGATCGACGTCTAAGCCGGCCGTTCGACAGCCAACGCGGGGTCACTTACGGCCCGTCCGGGGCCTCCGGATGGGCGCGTAGTGACCCCGCGTTGCTTGGGTGGTTAGTGTCCGGACGCGGCGAGCTCGGCCAGCAGCTCGGCCTTGCGTTCCTCGCTCGCGAAGGAGGACCGGATCGAGTTCGCGGCCATCCGGACGCAGTCGAACTCGGACAGGCCGATCACCGATTTCAGCTGCGCGAAGTTGTCGTCCACGTACCCGCCGAAATACGCCGGGTCGTCCGAGTTCACGCAGACGTTCAGCCCCGCCGCGAGCATCGCCGGCAGCGGGTGCCCGGTCAGGGCGTCCACCGCGCGGAGCCTGACGTTGGACAGCGGGCACACGGTCAGCGGCATGAGCTCGTCCACCAGCCGTTCCACGAGCTCCGGGTCCTCCATGCAGCGGATGCCGTGATCGATCCGCTCCACGTCGAGGAGGTCCAGCGCGTCGATGATGTACGACGGCGGGCCCTCCTCGCCGGCGTGCGCGATCCGGTGCAGCCCGGCGTCCTTGGCCCGGGCGAAGAGCCGCTCGAATTTGGCCGGAGGGTTGCCCACCTCGGCGGAATCGAGCCCGATGCCGGCGATCGGGGCGCCCATGGCGAGCAGCTGCTCCAGCACCTCGAGAGCGGAGTCCTCGGTGAGGTCGCGCAGGAAGGCCGCGATCAGGAGAGTGGAGATGCCGAACTCTTCGCGGGATCCCGCCAGCACCGAGGCCACGCCGTTGACGCACGTCTCCAGCGGTATCCCGCGGGACAGGTGGGCCTGCGGGTCCAGCATAATCTCGGCGTGCCGGACCCCGGCGAGCGCCGCCCGGGTCAGGTAGGCGCGGGTCATGTCGGCGAAGTCCTGCTCCGTCTGCAGCACGGCCATATTGGCGTAGTACAGGTCCAAAAAGGACTGCAGGTCAGTGAACTCGTAGCGCGAACGCAACTCGTCCAGGTCCGCATAGGGCAGTGCGATCCCGTTGCGTTCCGCCAGCGCGAAGATCAGCTCCGGTTCCAGCGTTCCCTCGATATGCAGGTGCAGCTCGGCGACCGGAAGCGGGAGCGGTTCGCCCGCCTCCGGCTCGTCCGGTTCTTCCGGCTGTTCCGCTGTCAACTGGGCATCGCCGTCGTGTGTTTCCATCCGGTAAGGATATGCCCGGCGCTCCCCGGAGCGGATAGAGTCGAACCAATGCAAAGTAAACAGCATGCTTCCCATTTGCCGCGCCCGGCCGGCCGGGACCTCATTCCTGATCTCGCTCCAGGCAATCCGACGGACGGTTTTGTCCGGGTGCGCGGCGCCCGTGAGAACAACCTGCGCAACGTGGACGTGGACGTGCCCCGCGACGCAATTGTCGCCTTCACCGGCGTCTCCGGCTCGGGCAAGTCCTCCCTCGCGTTCGGCACCATCTATGCCGAGGCGCAGCGCCGCTACTTCGAATCCGTGGCCCCCTACGCCCGCCGGCTCATCCAGCAGGGCCACAACCCCAAGGTGGAAATGATCACCGGGCTGCCGCCCGCCGTCGCGCTCCAGCAGCGCCGCGGGACGCCGAGTTCGCGCTCCACGGTGGGCACCCTCACCACGCTGTCCAACTCTTTGCGCATGCTCTTCTCCCGCGCCGGCAGCTATCCGGACGGCGCCGGCCCGCTGGACTCGGACGCGTTTTCGCCGAACACGGCCGCCGGCGCGTGCCCGGAGTGCCACGGCCTGGGGATCGCGCACACCGTCACCGAGTCCTCCCTGGTCCCGGACACTTCGCTGAGCATCCGCGACGGCGCCATCGCCGCCTGGCCCGGGGCCTGGCAGGGCAAGAACCTGCGCGACATCCTCACCCACCTGGGCCACGACGTCGACACCCCCTGGCGGAAGCTGCCCAAAAAGGACCGCGACTGGATCCTGTTCACCGAGGAACAACCCGTGGTGGAGGTGACGCCCCAGCGCGACCGCGTGGCCAAGCCGTACAAGGGCCGGTTCTGGAGCGCCAGGAGCTATGTGCTGCATACGCTCGCCGATTCCAAGAGCACCGCAATGCGCGAGAAGGTGCTGCGCTTCATGGAAACCGGCCCGTGCCCGGTCTGCAGCGGCAGCGGCCTGACCCCGGCCGCGCTCGCCGTCACCTTCGCCGGGCACACCATCGCCGAGCTCAACGCCGTCCCCATGACCGAACTGGCGGACATCATCCGCCCCACCACCGAACTCACGGAGGCCGGCACCGCCTCCCGGAAGCAGTCATCCGGCGAGGGCAACGAGGTGGCCGTCGCCATCACCCGCGACCTCCTGCAGCGCGTCACCGTGCTGCTGGACCTCGGCCTGGGCTACCTGGCGCTGGGCCGGTCCACGCCCACGCTCTCCCCCGGCGAAATGCAACGGCTCCGGATCGCCACCCAGCTCCGCTCCGGGCTGTTCGGCGTGATCTACGTGCTGGACGAGCCCTCCGCCGGACTGCACCCCGCCGACGCCGAGCCCCTCCTCGCAGTCCTGGACCAGCTCAAGTCCTCCGGCAACTCGGTGTTCGTGGTGGAGCACAACATGGACATCGTCCGCCGCGCCGACTGGCTGGTGGATGTCGGTCCCCGCGCCGGTGAAGGCGGCGGCGAGGTGCTCTACAGCGGCCCCGTGGCCGGTCTCGCCGAGGTGGACGCGTCCGTGACCCGGCCGTTCCTGTTCCCGGACGGTTCGGCGGGTTCGGACGACGGCGCCCGTTCCGCCGCCAGCGGTACCCGGCGGGAAGCGGCCGGCTGGCTGGAACTGCGCGACATCAGCCGCCACAACCTGCGCGAACTCGACGCCGACTTCCCGCTCGGGGTGCTGACCGCGGTCACGGGCGTCTCCGGCTCCGGCAAGTCCACGCTGGTCAGCCAGGTCCTGGCCGAGGTGGTCGGCGCCAGGCTGCACCCGGAGCCAGACGCTGCCAAGGCCCCCGAGGACCTGGAGGCCGACGCCGGTGAGTCCACCGGGCCGCTCAGTGTCGGACCGGTCTCAGGCCTCGACCAGCTGGACCGGCTCGTCAAGGTGGACCAGAAACCGATCGGCCGCACTCCGCGCTCCAACCTCGCCACTTACACCGGCCTCTTCGATGCGGTCCGCAAGGAGTTCGCGGCCACGGACGAGGCCAGGGCGCGGGGCTTTGGTGCCGGCCGCTTCTCCTTCAACGTTGCCGGCGGCCGCTGCGAGACCTGCCAGGGCGAGGGCTTCGTCGCCGTCGAACTGCTGTTCCTGCCCGGCAGCTACGGCCCCTGCCCCGAGTGCCATGGCTCGCGCTATAACCCGGAAACCCTTGAAGTGACGTATAAGGGCAAAAACGTGGCGGAGGTGCTGGGCCTGACGGTCAATGCCGCCGCAGAGTTCCTCGAAGGGGTACCGGCAGCGGCGCGCAGCCTGCAAACACTGCGCGAGGTGGGCCTGGGCTATCTCCGCCTCGGCCAGCCGGCAACCGAGCTCTCCGGCGGCGAGGCCCAGCGCATCAAACTCGCCACCGAACTGCAGCGTGCCCAGCGCGGCCACTCCCTCTACCTGCTGGACGAGCCCACCACCGGCCTGCACCCGGCCGATGTCCAGCTCCTCATGGCCCAACTGCACCGGCTCGTGGACGCCGGCAACACCGTCATCGTGGTGGAACACGACATGGATGTGGTGGCCGCAGCGGACTGGGTGATCGACCTCGGCCCGGCCGGTGGCGACGCGGGCGGCGAGATCGTGGCGATCGGGACCCCGGCCGCCGTCGCGGGCTCCACGGAGAGCCGGACGGCTCCGTACCTGGCCGCAATGCTCGGAAGCTGATCCACGCGGGGCGCGGGCGTTGGCGTCGGCGGCGGAGTCAATGCGGGCAGCGCGCCGGCGGGGCGCGGGCGTCGGCGTCAACGCGCGCCGGATGATAACGGCAGAAGCAGGGAAAGTAACGTCTTGATAACGGCGCGGGGCTGACTTAGCCTAGTGTCCATGCCCGGCAACCGGGTATTGCATGCCCGGTGCTACCACCACCAGATACTGCCCGACCGGTAGACACCGCTATGACCTCTATTGTCAGGGGCGGGCAGTGGCGTAAAAACGTCCGGGGACGGACCGAGCGCTGGTGGGCCTCAGGAGCATCTAAACCATGAAGAAATCAATCTATGGCACTGCCGCGCGCCGCGGCGTCACTTTTGCGGCCGTCTCAATTGCAGGCGTCGCCCTGTCCGCCTCGGCCGCGAACGCGGCCGTACCGGCCACAGCCCCTGCCTCCACGTGGGACTCGCTGGCCCAATGCGAAAGTGGCGGGAATTGGGCCACCAACACAGGAAACGGATACGCGGGCGGGCTGCAATTCAGCGCCAGCACGTGGGCGGCCCATGGCGGCACGGGATCTCCGGCCAATGCCAGCCGTGCGCAACAGATCGCCGTCGCCGAGAAAGTGCAGGCCAGCCAGGGCTGGGGCGCGTGGCCAGCCTGCGCGGCCAAGCTGGGACTGCGCGGCGGCGCCGCGGCTCCGCAGAGTGCAGCCACAGCGCAGCGGCCCGCCGCGACTCCCGTCGCAGCCAAGGCCCCCGCCAGATACGCCCCCAAGGCAGCCGTGCCGGCACCCCGCCACGTTGCACCGGTAGCCGTAAGCGGCCAGACCTACACCATCCGGAGCGGCGAAACCCTGAGCACGATCGCCGGGAAGCTCAACATCGCCGGAGGCTGGCACGCGCTGGCCGACGCCAACACGGCGACCATCAGCAACCCCCATCTGGTGTTCCCGGGCCAAGTGCTGCAGCTGCCCGCATAGGGCGGTTACAGCACTTGGCGTACAGCACGACACACAGCACGACGCCGGAGCGATCCCGCAAAGGGGACGCTCCGGCGTCGTGGTGCTTCAGTGAGCCGTGCTGGCTCAGCCGTGCGGGCTCAGGCGGCCTGTGGGATTTCGCGGATAATCCGCACTTTCCAGGCGGCGTCGTCGCTCGTGTCCAGCAGGGCCACCGTGCCCATGGCCAGATGCAGCGCTACCCGTTTCGCGGCGAGGAGCTCAAGGTAAAGGCTTTCGTTCATCCGGGCCGGGGCGTCAATGACGTACTTCACGGCGTCGCGCACTTTGCGGTAGTTGGCGCTCCGCTCCCGGTGAAGGTGCAACTCCAGCATCCGGCGCTGCTTGATCCTGGGCTCGTGGCGGTTCAGCCAGGACACCGCGGCGTGGACGGCTACCACCAGGGTCAGTGAGATGACGTAGATCTCCCAGCCACTCGAGAGCAGGAACAGGGGCAGGTTGGCGATCGCCACCGCGGCGATGAAGAGGCGGAGGGCCACCAGGCGCCGCATGGTGAGGGCCACGCCGGCCATAGCCGCGCGGAATCCGCGCTGCTCGTCGCGGGCGGCAACCGGATCCAGCGTGAATTCCTCCAGCACCACTATCCCGTGGGCGTCGGGGCTGAGCATTTGTCCGTACTTAGGCACGAACGGCGCCGGGGCAACACTTACTGTTGGTGGCTCTGCTTGAAATGGCAACGCAGTAATGGGCACCGCTGACTTAGGCTCTGCTAGAAATGGTTCTGCTGAATAAGGCTCTGCTTGATAAGGCATGGGCGTGTCTTCCGTGGCGGCGGGAGTGGTTCATGTTATTTTAGCGGCTCCCCAGCACGCCTGTCTTCCCTGTTCCGTCATGTGAGCACCCTCACCGCCGCGCGCCAGCAATTGGCGCATTTGGTCCGTGGCCTCAAACTGGAGAGATGCAGACTTTCCTCCCCTTCCCTGATTTCCAGCAGAGCGCCGCGGTTTTGGACCGTGTGCGGCTCGGCAAGCAGCGCGTCGAAGCGCTGCAGATCCTGCGTGCGCTGGTGATCCCGGAGTACGGCTGGCAGTCGCACCCGGCGATCAGGATGTGGATGGGGTACGTTCCTGCGCTGACCATGTACGGCCTGGCCATGGTGGATGAATGGACGGCCCGCGGCGGCGAGGACACCATGCGCGAGAAAATCATGGAGTTCGCCCCGCAGGCGGCCCACCCCGACTACGCCGCCAAGATCCCGATGCCGCCATGGCTTGGCAATGCGGATTTCCACCTCAGCCACCGGTCCCGGTTGATTGCCAAGGATCCGCGGTTCTACACAGAGGTATTCCCCGGCACGGACCCGGACCTGGAGTACATCTGGCCCGAACCGAAGCACGAGCTGGTGCCCGAGGATCCAGCCGGGGACCGCATGTGGGTCCTGCGCCTGCCCCTCGGCGACACCGAGCCCGCGCAGCTGAAGACTGTCAGCCTGCCGCCGGTTGGCCGCAGCAAGGTCCCCGCGGACGACGACTACCAGTTCGTTTATGCCGACTCAGGCTCGCGCCGTCCCAGCAAGGTGCGCAAGCTGCCCCCGAAGCAGCTCGTCAAGAAGCCCACCCGCAAGCGCCAGCAGCAGGAGGAGGCGTTCACCACCCTGCCCGGCAACTCCGTGGTTGCCATCCCGGTCAACGACGGCGCCGCCTTCGCCGTCGGCAAGGTCTTGGGCCGCCCGATCACGGTTGATGGCCAATTCGCACGCAACTTCCAGGTCGACGAGATCGTGGACCGCTCCGCCTTCGATTACCCTGCCCTGATGCAGGATCCGCGGGCCTTCTTCCCGATCCCGGCGAGGTAGCAAAGGGCCGCACTGAACGACGCCGGGCGGCCCCGGGCGGGTCCCGGCGTCGTTCGCGTCGTTGGCTGCGATCGCGGCGATGGCGGCGGCGGAGTCCGGCGCGGGCACCCGGTTCGCCGGCGGAGTCCCGCACGGGCACCCGGTCCGTCGGCACGCTGTTCAGCAGGTGACAGATTGTTGCAGAACCGGCCCGGTCCATGGGCCTACCCGGGCGGAGAAAGTGAACGTGTAGGTTCCCTTGCCGTTGCCCTTGCTGAGAACCTTAACCTCATGCGTGGTGTCCTCGGGGGCAATCTCGCTCACTGCTTGGGGCCCGGTCGGAGACGTCAACGTCGCCGTATACCCCGTGGCCCGGCCCACAGCGGCGAAGCCCGTGAAACTGATGGCTGCACCCTTTTTCCCCTGGTCGGTGGTGCATACCAGCGTGCCGCCGATGGATGCCGGCGCAGGGACCGTATAGGTGCCCACGTTCAGGGCGGCAGTGGTTCGCGCCGTGAACGCCCCGTAGGCCAGCCCGGGAGCCCCCAGCACCAAGGCCACTGCCAGAGGGACGGCCAGCAGCCCAGCCCGATGAGCCAACCCCGCGGACCGGACCTGCAGGGATGCCGCAGAGTGCTTGGCGAGGTTCACTGATGGCACTTTCTCTCCGGGCCGTTGATCGTTGCCTCAACTCTGACAGCCGAGCCTCAACACCGTGCCGGGTTGAACTTCAACTTTTGCTCAAGAAAACCTGTTAGCCTGAATCCCACTGTTACGCCTGTGGCTTGTGTCACACTCCGTGACGCGTGGGGTGTTTGCTACTCACGGGTCAATTGGTCTTAGAAGCTGGGGTTATGTTGGATTCACCGGGTCAGCTCCGCGCTGTGGTTGTAGAGGGCGACGACGACGTGCGACTCCTCATCTGCCGGACACTTCAGTTGCAGGGCTTCGCCGTCTTTGAGGCCGGTTCCGGAGCCGAAGGCCTCCTGAAGATCCAGGAACACCGCCCGGACCTTGTCACGCTGGAACTGGAGCTTCCGGATTTGGACGGCGTGGAGGTCTGCCGCCGGCTGCGCAAATTCTCCGATGCCTACGTCGTCATGATCACGGCCCGGTCGGACGAGATCGATGAGGTGATGGGACTGGAGATTGGTGCGGATGATTTCATTCGGAAGCCGTTCAGCCCGCGCTCGGTTCAGGCCCGGGTGACGGCAGTGATGCGGCGGCACCGGCCCACCGCGCAACGCCCCACGCCGCGGCGCCGTGCAACGGATTTCATGCCGGCCGCTCTCACACCGCCCGCTCCCGGGGACTCAGCGCACCGCGACTCAGCGCACCGTGACTCAGCATCCGGTACACCCGGGACGCCCGGTGCCCCTGGGGCGCCTCCCCGCCGTCGTGCGAGCGACGTCGGCGCCGTCCCCCCGGTCTCCTTGCCGGCCAGCGCCGCCGCGCCCGCGGCGTCCGGGGAGCAGTCGCCCGAGTCCGCCGCAGCCGTAGGTTCCGGCATCCGGCACACAGATGCCCACGGCGTCCTCCGGCACGGGCCGCTGGTTGTGGAGGCCGAGGGCCGGGTGGCGTCCCTCCATGGTGTCGAACTGGAATTGACGCGCACAGAATTTGACCTCCTGGAGGCCCTGGCCGGGGCACCGCGTCGTGTGTGGACCCGGAAGGCCCTGTTGACCCAGGTCTGGGGCAACGAATGGCCCAGGGAGGAGCACCTCGTGGAGGTGCACGTCGGCAACCTGCGCAAGAAACTTGGCGACAGTGGCCGCGAACCGCGGTTCATCCGCACCGTGCGCGGCGTTGGCTACCGCATGGCGCCGGTGGAAGCAGCGGCCAATCCCGCCGGCTTGCGCGGAATCCAGGACCACGCCTCCGCCGGTTAGCGCGGCTTCCGCCAGATCGCCGTCAGCACGACGACGACGAACAGGGCAGAGGCGCCGTAGAGGAGGATCGACTGGGCAAGCGGCTCACGCAGGGCCCTGATGCCGTGGCCCAGATACGGCACGACTCCGGCCTGCGTGTAGACGTAGTCCTCGGACAACACCGCAGTCCAAGGGTCTGGACCGGCGTTCGCGTCGCCCTTGGTGGTCACCGACGTCGCGCCGGCATCGTCGCGCTTGATGCTCGCCACCCGGTGGGTTTCAATCCGGTGATCGTCAATGGGGATGCTGTAGGTGATGACGTCGCCGACCTTCAGCTCGGAGACCGGCGTCTTCACGCTGACGACGACGTCCCCCGGGTTGATCCCCGGCGACATGCTGCCGGTGAGCATGGTGGACGTCTGGTAGTTCAGGAAGCGTGGCCCGACGGCGAGGAAGAGGAAAACCAATGCGGCGACGACGAGGAGGATCGTAAAGAATGCTCGTCCGGCCACGGCACCAGCCTTGGACGCCGGCCGTCGGGTGCGGGCGGGGGCCGGTTCGGCCCGACGTCGTCCGCGGCTCTGAGGTACAGGGTCCTGGACGGCACTATCCGGAACGGTGCCGTCCGCCACCAGGTGGTCGACGGAATCCCTGGGACCTGCGTTGATTGCTGTACTCACGGGACCGTTCCTCCTGCCGGTGTGGATAGTGCGGGCAAAGCCGGGTGCTCAGTCGGGCCGAGACCTGGCCGGACTGAGCACCCGAGAATCGCTACTTGCTGGCGCCGCCGGCGCGCTGTGCGGCGTCGAAGACGAAGTTGATGGTGCTGGTCAGTCCCTGGAACGTGTTATCAGCACCATTGGGAACGGAGAGCGTGACGCGGAGGTTGTCGGCCTGCTTGGCAGTCAGGGAGGCGAGGCCAAGCATCGGCATATTCGCCCCGACCACGGCCCGGGACGACATGACAACCGTGGTGTTGGCGGGGGCGCAAGTGTAGGTGAACGAGGGCGAAGTGCCAGTTTCAGCCCACGGCACTTTGCAGGCATCAACCTTGATCTGCAAGCCGTTGGTGGTGTCGGAGTCCAGCTTAGAGGACGGTGTGGCTGTGGTGGTGAGAGTAATTGCGGCCAGGTCCTGGTCACCGCTGTTGGTCAATGTCACTGCACGCTGGATGGTATCGCCCGGAATTGCACCTGAGGCCGGAATGGTGAGTCGGTTGTTGGCTGCGCCGGCGGTTCCGACCTCAAACTTTACCGTGCCCGAGCTGACCGCGGCGGAAGCCGAGGTGCTGGACGTGAAGCCACCGTAGGTACCCATCCCGGCCACGCCGGCGGCCGCGGCGAGGAGTGCTGCGGACGCAAGGACCTTGCTGGAGGTGGAATTGAGGTTGAGACCCATCAGAGTTCCGTTTCGTGGGGCCGGCCTTGGCTGGCCGGGCGACGTATGTAGCATCCGCCAGCCCCCTGGCTGACCCTTACAACGATGCCCGGCGCAGTTCAAGGCAAGGCTTCAGCGGGCGACAAGATCAGTTCAAGATTTCCTCAAGCCAGTCCGTGGCGCTTCCCGAAGGCTGGCAGACTGGCTTCATGACTATTCTGCTGGCCGGTTGCGGCGATCTTGGCACCGAGGCCGGGCTGCGTTTCGCGGCGGCTGGCCACCGCGTGGTGGGGTGGCGCCGCTCGCCGGAGAAACTCCCGGCCGCCATCGAGGGAGTCGCCGCTGACCTGGGCTCCGCTGAGCTGCCGCCCATCCCGGCGGACACCACCGCCGTCGTCGTCGCGATTGCCGCGGATTCCCCGACCGAGGAGGCGTACCGTGCCGCCTACGTGGACGGGCTGTCGAACGTCCTGGACGCGGTCCTCGCCTCCGGGGCAAACGTCCGCAGGGTCCTGTTTGTGTCCTCGACCGCCGTCTACGGAGATGCCGGCGGCGGCTGGATTGATGAACGCACGACGCCGGAACCCGGCGGGTTCTCGGGCCGCATCATCCGCGAAGCAGAGGAACTCCTCCACAGCCGCCTGCGCGGCACCGGCATCACCCCCGTAGTGCTGCGGCTCGGCGGAATCTACGGCCCCGGCCGGACGCGATTGATCGACCAGGTGCGCGGCGGAACCGCGGTCATTCCTGCTGCTTCACGTTTCACCAACCGGATCCACCGCGACGACGCCGCCGCCGCGATCGTCCATCTGTGCACCATGGGCACGGTTCCGGCGGCGGTCTATCTGGGCGTGGACAATGAACCGGCCGAACTCGGCGACGTGCTGGAATTCCTGGCCGCGGAACTGGGACTCCCTCGGCCTGCGTCGGAGTCCACTGGTGCCGCGGGTGCGGCGGACGGCGAGGCGGCGGCGGGCGGCACCACCGGCACATCGGCGTCGGGCGGCAAAGCGGCGGGCGGCGAACCCTCCCGGGGCGGAAATAAGCGGGCCAGCAACGGGCTGCTCCGCAGCACAGGTTTCGAGTTTCAATACCCCAGTTTCCGAGAAGGCTACCGAGCCGTTCTCGCCGGTATCGGCGCCCGGCACCCCTAAAGTTTGAATCTCAACGCCCACCTTCTCCGAGGGGAACAATGGATTTTCAGCACATTATCGAGGCGGCCGGCGGCCTCATGGACTTTGCCGGGGTGGCCGTCATGGTGCTCGGCGCCCTCGTGTCCATTCCTATGGCGCTGCGCGGATTTCAGCCCAGGCGCCTGCCGGCGGGTTCCGCACCGCTGTCCTTCTACCGCTCGTACCGGCAACTGCTGGGACGCTCCATCCTCCTCGGCCTGGAGTTGCTGGTCGCGGCCGACATCATCCGGTCCGTCGCCATCACACCAACCTTCGAGAGCGTCGGCGTGCTTGCCATTATCGTGCTCATCCGGACCTTCCTGAGCTTCTCGCTCGAGCTGGAAATCACCGGACGCTGGCCCTGGCAGACTCAGCGCGAGGGATCACCTGACTCTTCCGCGGCAGGCTGAAACCCTTCCGGCTGGCACGGTGCCCCGCTAGGCTCGCGGCATGACAGACCACGCGCGTTCCCGTGCCTCCAAAGCCACCGAGCTGCTCCGTCTCCACCACGCACCGGAAATTCTCCAACTCGTCAACGTCTGGGACGCGATCACCGCGAAGGTGGTTGCCGGCGTTCCGGGGACCAAGGCATTGGCCACGGCCAGCCACTCGATCGCTGCGTCGCGCGGGTACGAAGACGGCGAGAACATTCCGGTGGACGAAATGATCGCCGCCGTCGGGGTGATTGCCGCCGCCACGTCGCTGCCCGTCAGTGCTGATCTCGAAGCGGGCTACGGCAATCCCGGCGAAACTGTTCGCAAGGCGATTGGCGTCGGCGCTGTCGGAGCCAACATCGAGGACCAGATGCGCCCGCTCGCAGACGCCGTTGAACAGATGAGCGCTGTAATCCGCGCCGCCGAGGCCGAGGGCATCGACTTCGTCCTCAACGCCCGCACCGACGCCTTCTTGAAGGGCAAGGACCGGGACCCTTCTGCGGTGCTTGCGGACGCCATTGAGCGCGGCCGGGCCTTCCTCGACGTCGGTGCGACCGCGGTGTTCGTGCCGGGCCTGCTGGACGAGCCGACTGTCACCGCGTTGGTGGAAGGCATTGGGTGGAACAAGGTCTCGGTCATCAATGTGCCCGGATCCCTGGCACCGGCCAAATTGCAGGAACTTGGCGTGGCGCGCATTTCCTACGGCCCGTGGACCCAGCGCGTGGCGCTGACAGCGTTGGCCGATGCGACGGCGGCAGTATTGGCCGGCGGAGCCCTTCCGGAGGGATCCCGGGCACTGAACTGACCCCGCTTCCGCGAACCTTGCCGATGCCAAGTGACTCCGCCGGCCGACCGATTCTCATGGTGCCGACCGGCTCGTGTCCTGCCGACCGAAGACCCCGCCGACTGAAGGGAGCTGATCCGATTGGGCGTTGATCCGTGGCCGGCTGCACCCAAGCTTCCGGCGCCAATCATCATGGACCAGCGTTGGCTGGATGCCGTCTTCCTGCACTGGCGCATTCCTGAGGCAGTGGCGGCGCGGTTCATGCCACCGGGCGTCGCGCCGGATGTGTGCGACGGGTCCGCCTGGGTGGGGCTCATCGGCTTCCGCATGCAGGGTGCCGGAGTTGGTCGAGGTCCCGGCATCCCCTATTTCGGAAGCTTCAACGAGATCAACGTGCGCCTCTACTCCCGCGAGCCGGACGGCACCCGTGGTGTCGTTTTCCGGAGCCTGGATGCTTCACGCTTGGCGGTGGTGCTGGCCGCGCGGGCGGCCGGGATACCTTATGTGTGGTCGCGGGCGAGCTACGTGGGTGCCGATGGATTTACCGGATCGGCGTCGACTGGGTATTCCGTGCGACGCTTTCGAGGCGGCACCCTGAGCGATTTCTCGGTCGTCCCAGAGCCCGACGTCGCAGCCACCGACGCGCTGTCGATCCACCTCACGGCGCGGTTCGGTCTGCATTCACGGTTCAGGGGCAGGACCATCTATGTGCCCAACACGCACAGTGCATGGCCGCTGTACCGCGCGCAGCTGTTCGGCCTTGAGGACCAACTCGTGCGCGCCGCGGGAATCGAAGTGGCCGGGCCACCCGAATCCGTACTTTTCTCGCCCGGAGTTCACACGCAGTTTGGCCGCCCACGGGTCCTGCACAGCACGATGTGAAACCTGCCTGATCGCCCGTCGATCCGTGGGCAGGTGGCGCCGCGGTCTGAGAGTGATCACGCACGGTGCCCTCCTAAAATTGTCGGAGCCCTCAAATAGACTCGAGCCATGGAAGCCGTCAGGGATTTCATCAGGGATTTCACCGTCTGCGGGGACGAGGTGGAGGGCACGGAGCGGGGTGCAGCCCCGGTCGGGCAATCCGGTATGGACGCCGCCCTGGCCGCGCTGCGGGCGGTGGGTTCGACGGCGGTGGAGGATGCGGGGTCGTGGGGATTCCGGGCCGCGTCGGACTTCGCCGGCAGTGTGGAGGAAGTCTCCCGCGCGGTGGAGTATCTGCAGCTCGTCGCGGCGGCCGCCGTGGACCGGACCAGGAAGCAGTCCGCAGCCGCGGCCACGGGGGCTGTAACGGGGGCGGTCACCGGGTGGACCACCGGCTGGCGTGAGAGCCCCGGCGGGTGGCAGACCGGCGCACCCGGAACCGCGGAACCCGCCGGCGCCTCCTTGGCCTCGGCTCCCGCGGGCACGTCCGCTGCTGCGGAGCCCTCCGGCACGTCCTTGTCCTTGGCTCCCTCCGGCACGTCCGTTGCGGCGGCTCCCGCCGGAAGCCCCGGAACGGGTGAGCCGGCGGTGCCGGAATCGGTGCTGGATGACGGGTACCGGAACACGGTGGAGTTCCTGCGGGCGCGGCTGCGGATCAGCGCCGCGGAGGCCAAGCGCCGGCTCTGCCTCGCCGACACGCTGCTGCCCCGGCAGGGACTCGCCGGCCGGCCCATCCCGCCCGTGCACCCGGAGCTCGGAGCCGCCGTCGCGGCCGGCGAGGTCGCCTCCCGCGCCGCGACCGTCATCACGCTCGCCCTGGACCGGGTCCGGCACAGCTGCCTCCCGGAGGCCGTCGCGGCGATGGAACATGCCCTGACCCGCACCGCGGCCGAGAACGACGCCGACTTCCTGGCCCGGATCGCCCGCCGGTGGACCGAGGCGCTGGACCAGGACGGCGCCGAACCCTCCGAGGAACTGCTCCGCCAGCTCCAGGGCGCCTTCCTCCGCAAACCCCGGCACGGCCTGCAGCACCTGGAAATCTTCGCCACCACGGACCAGTTCGAACACCTGATCACCGTGATGAACACCGCCACCAACCCCCGCACCGGCCCAGACACCGGCCAGGGCACCACCACCGGCCACACGGCGCAGGCCCGACCGGGCGAGGGCGGGGCGGGCGAGGGCGGGGCGGGCGAGGGTGGGGCGGCGGCGGAGGGGGAAGCCGCCGGGTACAGCCCTGACGTCATTGAATCCGCCGGCGGCACGAGTGCTGCCGGCGTTGGCGCTCCCGGGGCCGTCCGGGCCAATACCGGCCCGGCGGATGCGCCCTGCGCGGCTGACGATTCCGCCACGGCCGAAGAGGACGCCTCGCGAGAGGACCCCGCGCTGCCGGTTCTGGACCTCCGCTCCCGGCCCCAACGGCTGCTCGACGGCCTCGTCGGCGCGTGCAAAGCGGCCCTCGCCACCGGAGGGCTGCCCGCCGCGGGCGGGCTCCGGCCCCAGGTCATGGCCACCATCGACTACCGCGACCTGCTCACCCGGCTCGGGACGACTCCCGCCGAAGCAGGCACCCCTGCCAACACCGCACAGCACGGCACCGGAACCAGGCACGGC
>NZ_JBFTKI010000019.1:0-92663 GCF_056395875.1 Arthrobacter sp. 05T45
GTCGCCACCAAATGCCGGATCTTGATATCGGGGTGCATTTTGCTCATGACCCGAGCAAAACCGGTCCGAGTGTCCACGATGTCCTGAGACACACTGTCCACGATGTCTTGAGACAGAAACGTCCATTAAGTCATGAGACTCCACAGCCGCTATGGAGGCCCGATAAGGACATTTAGTGACAGCTCAACCGGTGGAGGGGGTGCCGAGGGAGCGGACGCCGGCGACGGCGGTGCGGACCGCGGCCGCCGCCTCCTGCAACTGCGCTGCCGTCACGGTCGAGTCGAAGCTGAACCGCACCGCCGTCTGGGCGATCTCGGGCTCGATGCCCAGGGCCAGCAGCACCGGCGAGGGCGCATCCGAGCCGGCGGCGCACGCGGAACCGCTGGAGCAGATGATGCCCTGGCGTTCGAGCTCCAGCAGCACGGACTCGCCGCTGGTGCCCGGGAAGCAGAAGGATGCCACCGAGGGCAGCCGCTCGGTGGGGTGGCCGGTGAGCAGTGCGCCGGGAACACCGGCCAGCACGGCGTCAATGAACCCGTCGCGGAGGGCAGCGACGTGCCCGGCCGGTTCCCGTGGCAGCGCCAGTGCCGTCGCCAGCGCCACGGCCCCGGCGACGTTTTCCGTGCCCGACCGGCGGCCCCGTTCCTGCCCGCCGCCGTGGACCAGCGGTTCAAGCCGGACCCGGCCGCGCACAAACAGCGCGCCGCTGCCTTTGGGCGCGCCCAGCTTGTGGCCGGAAATGCTCAGCGCGTCCACGCCCAGTGCGCCGGTGTCCAGCGGCAGCCAGCTGGCGGCCTGGACGGCGTCGGTGTGGAACGGGACCCCGTGGGCATGGGCCAGCGCCGCGAGCCGGGCGATGGGCTGGACCGTGCCGACCTCGTTGTTGGCGTACATGATGCTGACCAGGGCCGTGCCGGGCTGCAGCACGGCGGCGAGGGCCTCTTCGCTTACCTGCCCGAAGCGGTCCACGGGGATCACGTCGACGGCGAACCCGTGGACCCGTTCAAGGTACCTGGCGGATTCTTCCACCGCGGGATGCTCGACGGCGCTGATCGCCACCCGGTCCAGGCGCGGATCGGCGGCGCGCCGGGCCAGGGCGATGCCCTTGACGGCGAGGTTGTCCGCTTCCGTGCCGCCGGAGGTGAAGACGACTTCCCCGGGGCGGCAGCCGAGGGCCCTGGCGGTTGCGGCGCGGGCCCCTGCGAGCGCCGCGGCAGCCGCCTCACCCAGGGAGTGATGGCTTGACGGGTTGCCGAATTCGCCCGTGAGGTACGGCCACATGGCCTCCAGCACCTCGCGGCGGACCGGGGTGGTGGCCGCGGCGTCGAGGAAGATCATGGCGCGCCTCAGCCGGCCGCCGGGCCGGCGCCTGAGTCGACGGCCGGCTCGACGTCAAGCTCAATGTCCAGGCCGAGGTCCAGTGCCGTGACACTGTGCGTCAGGGCGCCGATCGAGATGACGTCCACCCCGGTGGCCGCGATGTCCGCCACGGTGGCGAGGTTGACGTTGCCGCTGGCCTCGACGCGGGCCCGGCCGCCCACCAGCCCGACGCCGGCCGCGAGCTCGGCCAGGGAGAAGTTGTCCAGCATGATGGTGTCCACCCCGGCGGCCAGGACGGGCTCGATCTGCTCCATGGTGTCCACCTCCACTTCGAAGTGTGTTGTGTGGCCGAGCTGGGCCTTGGCGCCGCTGAGCACTGCGGTCAGCTTCGCCGGATCGCCGCCGGTGAGGACGGCCAGGTGGTTGTCCTTGGCCAGGACTGCGTCGGAGAGGCTGAAGCGGTGGTTGGCGCCGCCGCCGCAGCGGACGGCGTAGCGTTCGAGCACCCGCAGCCCCGGTGTGGTCTTGCGGGTATCGGTGATCCGGGCCCGGGTGCCGGCCACGAGCGCCACGAACTCGGCCGTTTTGGTGGCGATGGCGCTCATCCGCTGGACCAGGTTCAGTGCGACGCGTTCGGCCAGCAGCACGGCGCGGGCGTTCCCGGTCACGCGGGCCAGGGCGGTTCCGGCGGCGAAGGCCTCGCCGTCGTGGACCAGCAGTTCGACGACGGCGCCCGGGTCGGTCAGCCGCATCGCCGCGGCGAAGACCTCCCCGCCGCTCAGCACCCCGGGAACGCGGGCGTTGAGCACCGCGGTGGCCCGCGCCTGCGCCGGGATGAGCGTCTGGGAAGTGACGTCCCCGTACGGGGCGTCCTCCTGCAGCGCCGCGCGGAGGACGGCCAGGACGGCGGCCTCGGGCAGGCTCCCGGCGAGCGCCGCGGTGCGGGAGGGCAGGGTTTCCGGGGCAGCGGTTGCGTGGGCAGTGGTGGTCACGAGGAAATCCTTTGCATGGAATGGGTGAGGGCTGAGGCGTCGTCCGTGTCCGCCCGGTAGTGGGCTCCGACGGACTGCGTGCGGTTCAGGGCAGCCGCCACAAGCAGGCGGGCCGCGAGGAGCAGGTTCCGGTCCTCATGGGCATCCTGGCAGAGCCAGTCACTGTGGCCGGCATCGGGAGCGGTCTCAGAATGGACAACGGCGTCCCAGGCCGCAAGCACGGTCTCCGCCTCCCGCAGTTGCTCCCCGCTGCGCATTACCCCGGCGTCCGCCGTCATCAACCGCCGAAGAGCGTCGCGCGAGAAAACCCCGTACGCGGATACCGACTTCACAAAATCTTCGGACACGCTCGCTAAAGTGTCCTCCCCTGACGTGAAGTCGTGCGACGGCGCTGCGGAAGCGTGCGTCAAGGGGAGGCCGCCCGCGGCCGTGGGCCCACACGATCCGGGTTCCCTGGCCGAGCTTGCGAGGCTAGGGGGATCGTGGGGAGCACACGGAGCAGTGGTGTCGTGCGACGGGTCGGCGCGCAGGAAGTCCTCGACCGCCCGGCGGCCGAACACCAGGCCCTCCAGCAGCGAGTTGCTCGCCAGCCGGTTGGCCCCTTGGGCGCCCGTGCGGGCCACCTCGCCGGCGGCATACAGGCCGGGTACCGACGTGCGGCCCCACAGGTCGGTGCACACGCCACCCATCCAGTAGTGGGCTGCCGGGGACACGGGTACGGTCTCTGTGGTCCAGTCGTACCCTGCGGCGAGGGTGGCCGCCGTGATGGTCGGGAACCGCCGGGCCAGGAAGCCCGGGCCCCGCTCTGCTTCGATGCCGCGGGCGTCCAGGTAGACCGGGCTGTCCGGCGCGGCCCCGGTGGCGGCAAGGTGCAGGGCGATGCTGCGGGAGACGACGTCGCGGGGGGCCAGTTCGGCGTCGGGGTGGTAGTCGGGCATGAAGCGGTATCCCGCGGAGTCCAGCAGCACCGCGCCCTCGCCGCGGACCGCTTCGGAGATGAGCAGGGCCGGCGGGCCGCCTGGAATCTCCTCGGCGGCAAGGGTGGTGGGGTGGAACTGGAAGAACTCGAGGTCCCGCACCGCGGCGCCGGCACGCCAGGCCAGGGCCAGTCCGTCGGCGGTGGCGACGGCGGGGTTGCTGGTGCGGGCAAAGAGCCGGCCCGCACCGCCGGTGGTGAGCAGGACGGCGTCGGCGGCCAGCTCCTGGGGCCGTCCGCCGGCCAGGTAGGCCACGCCGGTGACCCGGGCCGGCGTCGGGGGTGTGCTGCCGGGCTGTGGCGGAGTTTCCGGGCGGACACCAGGTTCGGTCAGGAGCCCGGTGACGAACGCGCTGGTCTCCACCCGGAGCCGGCCGTGGCCGGCGCGGTCCAGGACGGCGCGTTCGAGGACGGCGGCGACGAGCCCGCGGGCGATGCAGGCGCCCGTCGCGTCCCCGCCGGCGTGCAGGATGCGAGGCGCCGAGTGTGCCGCTTCCAGGCCCAGGGCCGGTCCGCCGTCGGAACCCAGGTCGAAATGCACGCCGTAGCGGGCCAGGCCGGCGATGTCCCGGACAGCCTCCGTGCACAGGATCCGGACTGCTTCGGGGTCGTTGAGCCCGGCACCGGCGGCGAGCGTGTCCGCGATGTGCGCTGCCACGGAGTCCCCGGGGGCGGCATCCTCCGGGGCCAGCACGGCCGAGATGCCGCCCTGGGCGTAGAAGGTGTTGCTTTGCTCCAGCGTCCCCTTGCTCAGGAGGACCACTTCGAGGTCACGGCCGCCGGTGGCGGCGTCGTCGGTGGCGAGCAGCGCGGCGTAGAGCCCAGCAATCCCGCTGCCGACGATCACGAGCCGCCTGGTCACGGCCGCGCCGCCAGCATGCGTTCCAGGGCCACCCTGGCCGGGGCGGCCACGTCCTCGTCCACGGTGATGCGGTTCAGCACCTCGCCCCGGACGAGCGCTTCCAGGACCCAGGCGAGATAGCCGGGGTGGATGCGGTACATCGTGGAGCAGGGGCAGATCACCGGGTCGAGGCAGAAGATGGTGTGCTGCGGGTATTCCGCGGCGAGCCGGTTCACCATGTTGATTTCGGTGCCGATCGCAAACGTGGTGGGTACCGTTGCCGCGGCGATGGCCTTCTTGATGAAGTCGGTGGACCCGGCGGAATCGGCGGCATCAACCACCTCCATGGGGCATTCAGGGTGCACGATCACCTGCACGCCGGGGAACTCGGCGCGGGCCTTTTCGATCTGGCCCACGTTGAAGCGCTTGTGGACCGAGCAGAAGCCGTGCCAGAGGATTACCCGGGAATCGAGCAGGGCCTGCTCGTCATTGCCGCCGAGGTCCTTGCGCGGGTTCCACATCGGCATCTGCTCCAGGGGCACCCCCATGGCCTTCGCGGTGTTGCGGCCCAGGTGCTGGTCGGGGAAGAACAGCACGCGCTGGCCGCGTTCGAACGCCCATTCCAGCACGGTCGCGGCGTTCGAGGAGGTGCAGACGATCCCGCCGCGCTCGCCGCAGAAGCCCTTGAGGGCTGCGGAGGAGTTCATGTAGGTGACCGGGATGACCGGGACCCGGCCCTCGGCGTCGGGCTCGGTGCCGAAGACCTCCTCAAGCTGTTCCCAGCACTCGGTGACCGAGTCGATGTCCGCCATGTCGGCCATGGAGCAGCCGGCGGCCAGGTTGGGCAGGATCACGGCCTGGTCGGGGCGGGACAGGATGTCCGCCGTCTCGGCCATGAAGTGCACGCCGCAGAAGACGATGGCCTCCGCGTCGGGCCGGGTCAGGGCGGCGTTGGCGAGCTGGAACGAATCTCCCACGAAGTCGGCGTATTCGATCACTTCGTCGCGCTGGTAGAAGTGCCCCAGCACGACGGCGCGGTCCCCCAGTGCCGCTTTGGCGGCGCGGATCCGGGCGTCGAGTTCGGCGTCGGAAGCGAGCTTGTATTCTTCCGGGAGCTGGCCCTGCCGGGGAGTGGAGGCCGGTGCGACGTCGGTGGAGGAGGCACCCGGCCCGTAGGCGGGCACGCCGGCGAGGGCCTCGGCGAGGTCGTAGTCCCAGGGCCCGCGGGCCAGCGCGGGGCTGCAGGTGGAGGCGGCCGCGCCTTGTGCCAGAGTGGTGGCCTGCTCGCGCGTGATCAGCTGGATTGCCGTGTTGACGCTGCTCATGGTGTGCTCCTGTTGTCTGGGTCGAGGCCTGGGCGGCCGGTGAAGCGGTAGAGGCGGGGCGGGCGGTGCTTGCCGCCCTGCAGATAATGGTCGGTTTCTTCGATTTCCGGCGTGGCCTTGACCTGCCGGCGGAAGTTGGCGGGATCGAGTTCGCGGTCCAGGACGGCCTCGTAGACCTCCCGGACCTGGGCGAGGGTGAAGTACTCGCCCAGCAGGTGGTAGGCGATGGATCCGTAGGCCATCTTGTTGCGCAGCCGCCACAGCGCGTAGTCGACGATCGAGTTGTGGTCGAAGGCCAGCCCGTCCAGCCTGTCGGCGCGGAACCAGCGCACGTTCTCCGATTCGTCGGCCAGCGCGGCCTCCGTGGGCTGGACGAGTGCCCAGTACACGATCGAGACGACGCGCTGGGTGGGCGAGCGGTGCAGCCCGCCAAAGGCGTAGAGCTGTTCGAGGTAGTTCGGGGCCAGCCCGGTGGTCTCGCGCAGGTTCCGCGAGGCGGCGTCCTGGAGTGACTCGGAGTGCGTGAGCGGGCCGCCCGGCAGCGCCCAGAGGCCCTTGAACGGTTCGCGGATCCGGCGCACCAGCGGGATCCACAGCGTGGGCCGCCCGGAGCGTTCGCTGGGACGCAGCGCAAAGATCACCGTGGAGATGGCCAGCGACGGCGGCGCGGTCTGGCGCTCCGAGACGTTGGCTGCTGTGGTGTAAACGGTGATCTACCCGCCCTCTGAGGTCCCGGGCGGGTCCCGCGATGGACTGCCCGGCTGGATCCGGCCCGACCGCCGGATTAGTTATAGTCACATTGACTAGAACTAATGATACGGCCGCGCCGCCCGGGCGCAAAATGTTTCAGGTCACACGGGCCGGACCGGGATGCCGCCGGCGCACGGACCGGGCTTGTCCGCGGGTGCCGGCACCGGTATTAATCGAGGCTATGGACGGAGAAGTCATGGACCCGGAGGGTACGGGCGCAGAGGCAGCGGGCGCAGAGGCGGTCAGGGCCCGATACGCGGGAGCGGCCCAGGCATTCATGGAGCTCGCCGGGCAGGTACCGCACCAGGCGTGGTCGCGGCCGGCACTGGGTGAATGGGATGTCCGGGCGCTGACCGGCCACACGAGCCGGGCCCTGACAACCGTGGAAGCCTACCTCGCCACCCCGGCCGCCGGGGCGCGGGTGCCGGGTCCGGTGGAATACTTCCTGGGCGTCCGGGGCGCCACCTCGCCCGCCGCGATTGCGCAGCGGGGCAGGGAAACCGGGGAGGCGCTGGGCGAGGACCCTGCCGCTGCCGTGCGGGAGCTTGTCCAACGCGTCACGGCCCTCGTCAGGAACACGCCCGACGATGCCCTGGTGGCCACCCCGGCCGGAGTAATGACGCTCATCGACTACCTGCCGACCCGGACCTTCGAGCTGGCCGTGCACACCCTGGATCTGGCGCGCGCCCTGGGCCTGCCGCCGCCCGCCGCCTTGGCCCCGGCGGTCGCGGCCTCCCTGGAGCTCGCCGGAGCCATCGGCTCCCGGTTGCCGTCCGCCGGTGATTTGCTGCTCTTGCTCACCGGCCGGACCAGCCTGCCCGAAAACCTGAGTGTCCTCTAGCCCGTGCCGGCGGCCGCGGCTTCCAGCAGCGGCAGGGTGCGGCCCTGGAAGTGCGTATTGAGCACGATCACGGAGGACGAGCGCAGGACCGATCTGGTGGCGATCATGGCATCGAGGACGCGCTGGAGGTCCGAATTGGAGCGGGCGGCTATCCGGGCCATGAGGTCCGAGCTCCCGGAGACGGTATGGATCTCAATCAGCTCGGGGATCCGCGCCAGGGCCTCCACGACGGCGTCGTGCCCGAGGTCCTGGTTGATCGTGAGGGAGCAGAAAGCCACCACGGGGTAGCCGAAGTGCGCCGGATCGGGCTGGGGCACCCATGAGCCAATCACGCCGGCGTCCTGCATCCGGTCCAGGCGCGACTGCACCGTGGCGCGGGCAACCTTCAGCACCCGGGAGGCCTCCAGGACCGAGGCCCGGGGGGAATCCGTGAAAAATCGGACAATCTTTGCATCAAGCGGATCAACGTCCACTGATTCTTCCTTCCCAAGCGGGACCGGGCCGGACAAACAGCCAACGATGCCCCGATTCAGTTAGCAAACTGCCACCATGCTCTCACGGCGGAGGCGCCCCGGCGGCCGGGGGCCGGGCCCAAATCCGGTAAATTCAATAGGTCCCATAAGGACGCAAAGATCCAAACCACACGAAGGTTCGCCATGACGATGAAGTCCACCGCGACGCTACCCACCGCGGTTCCCGCCCCGAGCCTGGGGCACAGCATGAAACCACGCCAGCTGACCATGATGGGACTGGGCAGCGCGATCGGCGCCGGCCTGTTCCTCGGCTCGGGGGCAGGAATCCAGGCCGCGGGACCGGCCGTGCTGATCTCCTACCTCGTCGCCGGAACCCTGATCATCCTGGTGATGTGGGCGCTCGGAGAGATGGCCGCGGCCAATCCCAACAGCGGCGCCTTCTCCGTGTACACGCAAAAGGCCATGGGCAAGACCGCGGGCGCCACCGTCGGCTGGCTCTGGTGGCTGCAGCTCGTGGTGGTCATCGCCGCCGAGGCCCTCGGCGCGGCCGGGCTCCTGTTCACTGTGTGGCCGGTGATCCCCGTCTGGGCACTGTCCCTGATCTTCATGGCCCTGTTCACCGCCATCAACCTGGCGGGCGTGAAGAACTTCGGCGAGTTCGAATTCTGGTTCGCCATCCTCAAGGTGGCTGCCATCGTGATATTCCTGGCCATCGGCGGGGCCCTGCTGCTGGGCTTGCTGCCGGACGTCCCGTCTCCTGGCCTCGGCAACTTCACATCCGGCTTCGCCCCGGCTGGCCTGGGCGGCATCGCAACGGCACTCTTCGTCGTCATCTTCGCCTTCGGCGGCACCGAGATTGTCAGCGTGGCCGCGGCCGAGACGGAAAACCCGGAACGCAGCGTCGCCCAGGCGATCCGCACCGTCGTCTGGCGGATCCTCGTGTTCTACATCGGCTCGGTATTCGTCATCGCGGCCGTCCTTCCCTCAACCTCCGCGGCCCTGAAGTCCCCCTTCGCCGGCGTCCTCGACGTCGCCCGGATCCCCGGCGCCGGCGCCGCGATCACCCTGGTCGCCGTTATCGCGCTGCTGTCCGCCCTGAACGCCAACCTCTACGGCGCGTCCCGCATGGTGTACTCGCTCTCTGAGCGCGGCGAAGCCCCCAAGTTCCTCTCCAGGCTCAACACGGCCCGGGTCCCGGTCGTGGCGGTGAGCGTCTCCGTGGCCTTCGGCTTCCTGGCCGCCGTCCTGGAACTGCTCTTCCCCGACCAGATCCTGCCGGCGCTGTTCCAGCTGGTCGGTTCCACCTGCCTCGTTGTGTGGGGCTCGGCCCTGGTGTCCCAGCTGATCCTGCGCCGCCGGGCAGACCGCGACGGCACGGCGCTGCCGCTGCGGATGAAGGGCTTCCCCGGGCTGACGATCTTCGGGCTCGTGCTCCTGGCACTGATCTTCGCCGTCGGCTTCAGCAGCCCGGAGAGCAGCAAGCAGCTGGTCAGCACCCTGGTACTGGTGGCCGGCATCGCCGTGGCGTGCTGGACCGGCGCCCGGATCACCCGGAACCGCAACGCCGCCGCCGCCGGCGCAAAAGCCGACCAGGCGGAACAGCCCAGCCGCTAGACAAATTGCCAAGCTCACCGGCGCGCGGGGCGGCATAAGTGTGCAGTCTGGGCACCCCAGCCTAGGCTGATTGCCCACCCCGCCGCCGGTGACTAGGGTCACAGGCATGGACACAATTCTCCCCGTGGCTTCCGGCAGCGCTGCCGGGCCGCTCACAGCCGATGAACTCCGCGAGCTCTATTCGCTCATGGTGGCCGTCCGGCACCTCGACACCTCGGCCATCGCCTGGCAGCGGCAGGGCATCATCCCCGGCTACGCCCCCGAACTCGGCCAGGAAGCGGCCCAGGTGGGCAGCGGCTACGCCGTGGACACCACCCGGGACTTCGTCTTCCCCACCTACCGCGAAATGGGCGTTGCCCGGACCATGGGGGTGGACATGGTGGCCTACATGTCCACCCACAAGGCCACGTGGCACGGCGGCCTGTACAACCCGCTGGAATCCCGGCTGGCCCCGATCCAGGCGGTAGTTGCCGGATCCGTCCTGCACGCCGTCGGCTGGGCCCACGGCCAGACGCTGGACAAAAAGGACGGCGTCGCAATGACGTACTTCGGCGACGGCGCCTCCTCCCAGGGCGACGTGCACGAGGCGATGAACTTCGCCGCCGTGATGAAGGCGCCCGTCGTGTTCTTCGTCCAGAACAACGGCTGGGCCATCTCGGTCCCCACCGAGCGCCAGGTGGCCGGCGGCTCCGTCGCGGCCCGCGCCGCGGGTTACGGCATGCCCGCGCTGAAGATCGACGGCGACGACGTCGTCGCGGTCCTCGAGGCGACCCGCCGCGCCTTCGCCCACGCCCGCGCCGGCAACGGCCCCGTGCTCATCGAGGCCATGACGTACCGCCGCGGCCCGCACTCCACGTCCGATGATCCGGGCCGCTACCGCTCCCTCGACGAGGAGCGCGACAGCGCCGGCACCGACCCGCTCGAGCGGCTGCGGCAGCGGCTGCTGGCCGATGGTATCGCCGACGAGGCGTTCTTCGCCGAAGCGCTGGCCGCGGCCAAGGCCGAAGAGGAGCAGATCCGTACCGGCATCCAGGCCCTGGGCTCCCGGCCCGGCACCGAAATGTTTGACCTGGTCTTCCAGGAAACCACCCCTGCCCTGCAGGCCCAGGCCGCCAACTGGCGCGAGGAGTCCGAACATGTCTAACTCGATTCTCGAAAGCGAAAGTGCCAGCGGCAACAACACTGCCGACAACACTGCCGACGACACTGTCGAGAGCACTGCCGACAGCGCAGAAGGCCCCGCATCCACCACGGTGATGTCGATGCAGCAAGCACTCAACCGCGCCCTCGACGAGGTCCTCGCGGACAACCCCAAAGCCGTCATCTTCGGCGAGGACTGCGGCCGGCTCGGCGGCGTCTTCCGCATCACCGACGGGCTGCAGGCCAGGCACGGCGCGCAGCGCGTCTTTGACACCCCGCTGGCGGAATCCGGCATCCTGGGCATGTCCGTGGGCCTGGCGATGGCCGGGTTCCACCCCATTCCCGAGGTCCAGTTCGACGGCTTCGCCTACCCTGCCATCAACCAGATCGTCTGCCAGATCGCCCGGATGAACTACCGCAGCCGGGGCACCATGCCGATGCCCATCACCCTGCGGGTGCCCAGCTTCGGCGGCATCCGCGCCCCCGAACACCACGGCGAAAGCCTGGAGGCGCTCTTCGCCCACGTACCGGGCCTGAAGGTGGTCTCGCCGTCGAACCCGCATGAGGCCTACCACCTGCTCAAGTACGCCGCCACGCGGCCGGACCCGGTGATCTTCATGGAGCCCAAGTCGAGGTACTGGCAGAAGGGTGAGGTGGACCTTGCGCACTGCGATGCGGACGACGATGCAGACGGCGGCTCCCCCACCGGCGCCAAGGTGATGCGCGAAGGCCGCCACCTCACGCTGGTCGCCTGGGGCGCCATGGTGGCCCGCTGCCTGCAGGTGGCGGAGCTCGCGGCCGAGGACGGGATCGACATCGAGGTCCTGGACCTGCGCTGGCTCAAGCCGATCGACGCCGAGGCCCTCGCCGCCTCCGTGCGCAAGACGCGCCGCGCCGTCGTCGTCCACGAGGCGCCGCTGACCTCCGGCCTCGGCGCCGAAGTGGCGCAGCTGATCACGCAAAGCTGCTTCGACACCCTCAGGGCGCCGGTGGAGCGCATCACCGGCTTCGATGTCCCGTACCCCTCGGGCGACCTGGAAGATGAATACATCCCGAACATTGACCGGATCCTCTTCGGCATCCAGCGAGTATTGGAGTACAAACGTGGCTGAAATTTCCTTCCCGCTCCCGGATCTCGGCGAGGGCCTGATCGAGGCCACCGTGCTGGAATGGCTGGTTTCCCCGGGCGAGCAGGTGGAGCGCAACCAGCCGCTCGTGGAGGTCGAAACCACCAAGTCGGCCGTTGAATTGCCCAGCCCGCAGGCAGGTAAGGTAGTGCGTATCTACGGCGGGCCCGGCGACAAGATCAATGTCGGCGAGCCCCTGATTGTGTTTGAGGTGCCGGACAACACCGCCGGCATCGTGGGCACGGTCCCGAAGGAAGAGGCACCTAAGCGCCGGGTCCGCCTGAGCGCCGTACTTGATGAGGACTGAGAGCATGAGCGGCAGACACACCGGCGAGCAGCATTCGCACACCGTTGAGGGCACCGACCCCCAGCTGTACGTGCAGGTGCATGAGCCCCAGAACGACGCCGGGTTCCGTCCCGTCCTGCTGCTGCACGGCTTCTCCTCCTCCTCCAAGCTCAACTGGGAAGACAGCGGCTGGCTCACCGCGCTCCTGGAAGCCGGCCGGCGCGTCATCACCGTGGACCTGCCCGGCCACGGCCGCAGCGGCGCCCCGGAGGACATGGACTCCTACTCCCCCAGCCGGATCCGTGCGGACCTGCTGCAGATAGTCTTCGACGCCGGCGCGCGGCCGCTGCGCGACGGGGACCCGTCCAGCGGGCTCGACGTGATCGGCTATTCGCTGGGGTCCCGGCTCGCCTGGGAGTTCGGGGCCACGCAGCACGAGCTGGTGCACCGGCTGGTCCTGGGCGGCCCGAACGTCGCCGACCCCCTGGCGGACTTCGACCTGATCGCCGCGCAGCGGTACCTGGCCGACGGCACGCCGATCGCGGACGAGTCGACCGCCGGGCTGCTGAAAATGGCCATGCTGCTGCCCAGCAACAACATCTTCGCGCTGCTGTCCCTGGTCGAGGCAATCAAGACCGAGCCGTATGACCCCGCCGAAGCGGTCCCCCACATGCCGATGCTCCTGGTGGCGGGGGAAAACGACGACCGGGCCGCCACCATGCCGGAGCTCGCCGCCCTGGGCGCCAAGGCCGGCGGCATGGTCGAACAGCTCGTGCTGCCGGGCCGCAACCACACCAACGCCATCACCAGCCGCGCCTTCAAGCAAGGCGCCATCAGCTTCCTGGGCGTCTAAACCCGCCTCACAAAAGCAACGCGGGGTCACTTACGGCCCATCCGAATGATCTGGATGGGCGCGCAGTGACCCCGCGTTGCTCTTTAACCCAGAGGGGCACGGACCTTGCGGTCCGCGCCCCTCGTGCTTGCCTGGTTGCTAGTGCTTTGCGGCTTCGGCCGGCGCGTGGTGCGCGACGCCGAGCGGGCGGCCCTTCGTTTCCCCGGCCAACAGGACGCCGACGGCGGAGATGACGCAGAGGATCATGATGTAGATGCCGATGGAGCCGGTCCAGTGGGTGCCCTGCAGGAGGACTTCCGCGATGGTGGCCGCGAACGCGCCGCCGAGGATCGCACCGAAGGCGTAGCCGATCGAGATGCCCGAGTAGCGCACCTCCGGCGGGAACATCTCGGCGTACATGGCGGACATGGGGCCGTAGGACAGGCCCAGGCCGACCGTGAGGACGAACAGCGCGGCGCCGTAGAGCACAATGTTCTTGGTGTCGATGAGGGCGAACATCGGGATCATCCAGGCAAAGACAATGCCGTAGCCGATCAGGAACGTCTTGACGCGGCCGATCTTGTCCGAGAGCCAGCCGCCGACCAGGGTGAAGATCAGCCAGCCGAAGGAAGCCAGCGTCGTGGCGAGCAGGATCTGCGGGGTGGGCATCTTCAGCGTCTTGGTGGCGTAGGAGATGAAGAAGGCAATCAGCAGGTAGCCGGCAGCGTTGTTGCCGATGAAGATCATCGTCGAATAGAGGACAGCCTTCTTGTGCTTGCGGAGCAGCTCGCCCAGGGGCGCCTTGCTTTCTTCCTTGCGGTCCTGCATCTCCTTGAAGACGGGGCTCTCAGCGACTGCCCGGCGGATCAGGTAGCCGACCACGATCAGCACGATGGAGAGCAGGAACGGCACACGCCAGCCCCAGGATGCGAAGTCTTCCTTGGACATGGACGTGTTGAGGAAGTACAGCAGGCCGGTCGCGAGGATCATGCCGACCGGAACGCCGATCTGCGGGTAGGCGCCGAACAGGCCGCGCCTGCTCTTGGGAGCGTGCTCCACGGCCATCAGGGCGGCGCCGCCCCATTCACCGCCGGCGGAGAAGCCCTGGATGACGCGGAGCAGGATCAGGAGGATCGGGGCCCAGACGCCGATCTGCGCATAGGTGGGCAGCATGCCGATCAGGGCCGTGGCGGCGCCCATCATGATCAGGGTGAAGACCAGCATGGCCTTGCGGCCGAGGCGGTCGCCGAGGTGGCCGGCGACGATCGCGCCGAGCGGGCGGAAGAGGAAGCTGATGCCGATCAGGGCGAAGGACAGGATCTGCGCCAGGCCAGGGTTGGAGGCGTTCAGCGGGGCCAGGAACAGCGGCGACAGCAGCGTTGCTGTCAGCTGGGCAAAAATAAAGAAGTCGTACCACTCGATGGTGGTGCCGACCAGTGTCCCGGCGAGGACCTTGCGTTCCTCGTGTTTGCTGCTGGGACCCGCCTCGGAATCTACGGATGAAGTTACGGTCATTGGAACTCCGTTGCTGGGGGCAGAGGTACTGCCCGGGTGGGTGCGAAGTGGATAACTGATGCCTCATGAATTACTGATCGAACGGTCAGTTAGTATCCTGAATACTACTACGAAAGATGTGATAAGGCACACATGTTCCCGGAAAGTGTCTTCCGCGGGTCAGTCGGTGCGGTTGAGCAGCTCGCGGACCCTGGCCCGGACCGGCTCGCGGTCGTAGGTGTTGACCAGGGCGCCGGCCATGCGGACGGGGTCTCCGAAGAAGAAGTACTCGTAGAGCGACTGGCGCCCGGAGAACCCGGAGATCGAGGCGTCGAAGGCCAGTTTGAACAGCCGGACCCGCTCGGGGCCGGTCAGGGTCTTGCCCTGCAGGTACAGCTCGATATCCTCCCGGGCCTCGCTGTTGACGTCCGCCTCCCCCGGCAGGGCCATGAGGCCCGACGCCGAGAACTTCCGGATGATCTGCGGGAAGCGCTGGGCGATCTTCGGGTACCAGTTGCGGGCGGCGTTCAGGGTGGACCACTTCGGCAGCATGACGCCGGCGTCGTTGAGTCCGGCGTCGGCCTCGGACGCGCGGACCAGGGCCTTGCCGATTTCGACGTCGATAATCAGCTCTGCGATGTCCTCCTGGATGTGCTGGAATCCGTCGATGCCGATCGATTCGGCCAGTTCCGAGGCCAGGCCCAAGTAGAACTCGCTCTTGGCGATCGTGCGGGTGACCACCTGGTGGGTCATGAGCGCGCCGGCCCCGGTCTCGGTGTAGAAACTGTTGCACAGCTGCGGGTGGCCCAGCATGAAGATGCGCTCGTTGGGCACGAAGACGTGGTCAAAAACCGCGACGGCGTCCATTTCCTCATAGCGGGAGGCCAGCGGCTCGTCGTGGGTGCTGCCGCCGTTGTACAGCGAGGTGCGGCAGAGGTAGCGCAGGCCCGGGGCGTCGTTGGGGATGGCGAACGCGTAAGAGTAGGGGGCGTCCTCCGGGGTGCCCCGCAGGACCGTGGACGGAAACACGAGCAGTTCGTCGGCGATCGGGGCGATGGTGGCGAGCATGCGCGCGCCCTGGATGACGATCCCGTCCCCGCGCTCCTCCACGATCCGGGCCGAGAGCTGGCCGCCGAGCTGCTCCGACCCGGAGACGGACCGGTTGACCTGCGGCGGGATGAGGGTGTGGGTGGCGAGCACGTCGTTTTCCCGGGCCCACTCGTAGTAGTTGCGGATGTTCTCGCCAAACTTCGGATCCGCCTGCGCGAACCACTTCCCCGCCGTGCCCAGCGCGGTCAACGCGGAGTTCATATAGTCCCCGGAGCGGCCAAGGAAGCCGTTGGAGGACTCGGCCCAGGTGGAGATGGCGCGGCGCCGCCGCTGGAGGTCCTCGACGGTCTTCGGCACCAGGAAGGAGGCGCTGACCAGGTCCCCGGTGCTGGGCGAGGCGTAAGTGAGTGCCTCCTGGTACTGCGGATCATGCTGCATGTCGAAGAGCCTGGCGTAGGAGCGGGCCACATTGCGGAAGGCGGGGTGCTCGGCGATCTTCTCGCTGACCACCTCGCCGTCGATCACCACATGCGGCGTCATGGCATTGAGCTTTTCCAGGTACTGCCGTCCGGTACGGATACCCATTGGTCGTCCTCCAGTCGTCGTTGAGCTGAATTGCCGGGAAGGAATGTGGCGCTAGAGCAGATCCTCCATGCCCAGCTGGCTTTCGGGGATGGTGGTAAAGGTGCTGTTGGCGAAGGCCAAGGCATCGCCGTTGCGGTAGTTGAAGTCCACCACCTCGCCGATATAAAGGGTGTGGTCGCCGCCGTCGTACGCCGCCCACGGCTTGCATTCGAAATAGGCGAGGACATTGGACAGCCGCGGCGCGGTCTTCCCCTCCACCCACAGCGGCTCGGGGCCGGGCCTGCCGGCGAAGTGCATGGCCAGGTACCGCTGCTCGGCGCCAAGGATATTCACGGTGAAGGGCCGGCCGGCGAGCTCGTCGTGGGCCCTGGCCGTGCGGGCGATGCTCACCAGCACCAGCGGAGGGTCCATCGAGACCGAGGTGAAGGAGTTCACGGTGATGCCGTGGCGTTTCGTGGCCCCGTCGAAGGTCACGATCGCGACGCCGGTGGCAAACCTGCCGAGGCTGCCCCGGAAGTGGTTGGCCCGCGGTACCGACAGGGGGCCCTGGGCGCCCCCGGCGTGGCCGCGCGGCGTGGCAATCATCATTGATCCCTTGCGTTCGTTGCGTTTCCCGACCGTGGTGTGGGTGTGCTTTGGATCAGCCGTGTTCTATAGTCGAGTTCTGTATTGTGTTCTATAATCGAACAAACAGTTCCCATATAGAACGCTAGCTGACCATGAGCCGGAACACAAGGGTAGCCCGGCGAGCCCGGCGTCCAGTAACCCCGCACCTAGGATGGACCCCATGACCCCGAATGCCGGCACCGCCCAGGCTTCCCCGTCCCAGACGCTGTCCCGTGGTATCAGGGCGCTGGAGATCCTCGCCGAGGCCCAGCAGCCGCTGACCATTGCCGAACTCGCCGACGCCATGGGCGTCCACCGCTCCGTGGCCTACAGGATTCTGCGCACGCTCGAGGACCACTCGCTGCTGGTACGTGACGATGGCGGCCGCGTCCAGCCCGGCCCGGGCCTCGCGGTCCTGGCCCGCGGGGTCTCCCGGAACCTGCAGTCGGCGGCGTTGCCGGAACTGACCCAGCTGGCCAACACCCTGACCATGAGCGCCTTCGTGGCGGTCTGGGACCGGGAGGAGTGCGTGACGCTGGTGACCGTGGATCCGCGGCACAGCGGCGCCGCGGTGGTGCAGCACCCGGGGTCGCGGCACCCCATCAGCGCAGGAGCGCCGGGCATTGCGATCCAGTCAGCCTTCCCGGAGCAGGAGTGGCGGGCCCTGGTCCCGGGCATCCCGTACCGGTCCGAGGCGGCCGAGGCCCGGCACCGCGGCTATGCCGCCAGCCATGACGAGGTGATCCCCGGCGTGTCCTCGATTGCGGTGCCGCTGCGTGTGCCGGGCGGGCGTCCGGCCGCCCTCGCCGTCGTCTATATCCGCGCCGCGCAGGATCCGGACGAGGTCGCAGCGGCCCTGACCGACGCGGCGCGTCGCATCGAGGCGCAGCTGGGCTAAGCCCGCGCCCCGTCCCGCAGCAGCGCCGTCCCGTCGGGGTCTATGCGGCCGCGGCCGTCTTCTTCCCGCGTTGCCGGAGTACGACGGCGGCTGCCGTTCCGAGCAGGAACAGCGCCGTGGCGGCGCACACCGGAACCAGGAAGGCCGTCGAATACCCGAAGTTCTGCGCCAGCTGTCCGGCGATGGAGGATCCGAGTGCCGTGCCGGCCACAATGCCGCTGGCCAGGGCTGTCATGACCGTGCCGAGCTTTCCGGCCGGGGCCACGAGGCCGCCGATCGCGAAGACAGTGACCATGAGCGGACCAACGGGCAGGCCCAGGACCAGCAGTACAAGGACCATGGGCAGCGCCGTCGAGGGCAGCAACAGCAGTGATGCGAAGCCGGCCATCAGGGCCGCGCAGGCAATCCAGCGGGCGTTCACCGTGAAGCGCCGGGGCCAGTACGCGACCGAGAGGGCGGCCGCGGCAGAGCTCAGTCCCATGACGGCGTAGAGCAGGCCCGCGAGTTCGGAGGTGGCGAAGCTGGCGGAGAAAGAGCTCAGGGCTGTCTGGGTGGAGCCGAAGAACGTGCCCATGCACACCATCGCCAGCACGGGGAGGGCGACGGCGGCGAAGGTTTTGACCCGCCGGGCTGCCGTGCGGGTTTCCCCGTGGTTGTCCCCCGCCGTCGTGGGCGCCGGGCCGGCCGCGTGGCCTGCGGCCGGCCCGGCGGGCCGGCGTTTCGTTGTGCGGACCACCGCGAGGTGCGTGGGGTGGACGGCGAAGCCGGGTACGAGGACCACGGTCAGTGCCGCGGCGAGGGCCAGCGGCAGCCACGGCGCGAGCAGGCTCGCGAGGATTCCGACGAGTGCGGGGCCGAGCACGAAGGTGAGCTCGTCCGCGGTGCTCTCATAGGAAAGGGCGGTGTCCAGGTCCGCGGAGTTTCCGGCCGCACGGGTTCCGGAGCCGGACGTCCGGGAGGTCAGCGCCATCCAGCGGACGCGGGCCAGCGGACCGACCTGCGGGCAGCTCACCCCGGCCACGAAGGCCGCGGCCAGCACGGGCACCGCGGCGGCAAGGTCGTGGACCCCGGGGATGAGGTAGGCCGTGAGGATCAGGGCAACGATGGCCACGGTGTTGGCGATGGCGGATACGAGCAGGACACCGCGCTGGCCGAGCCGGTCGGCGAGGACGCCGAGGACGGGGGCACCGAGTGCGGAACCGATGCCGACGGCGCCGGCCGCGGCGCCGCCCACGGCGTACGAGCCCGTGACGGCGGTGACGAGTGTCAGGGCGCCGACCGTCAGCATGGCAAGCGGCAGGCGGGCGAAGAGCCCGAGGGGGATGAAGCTGCGGCCGGCGAGCAACGGCAGCTGCGCGTAGCGGCCGCCCTTTGCGGGCGACGGGGCAGGCAAAGCGTCGGTCGAAATTGCGGTGGCCGGCAGCGCGTAGGTCGGCGGCAGTGGGGCGTCAAGAGTAGACACCAAAGAAGACGGTGAAGGGTTCATGGTTTCCGGGTTCGCTAAATACTGCGCATCGTCCCTCCTCCCGATGCGCGCGACCCGGTAACAGACCAATGATACCCGATCCCGGGACGCCGGCCCTGGGACCAGACCCCGGGACGGGACCAGAGTGGGCCCCGGGACCGGTCCCGGGGCCCACTCTGGGACCGGCTCAGGCCCGGGTGTCGTCGCTGATGTGCAGGGTGGAGCCGCTGCGGCCCTTGACCACCTGGAGCTGGGTGCCGATGCGCTGCTTCATTTCGGCGACGTGGCTCACGAGCCCCACCACCCGGCCGCCGTCGCGGAGGCTTTCCAGGGCGTCCATGACTTGTTCCAGCGCCTGTTCGTCGAGGCTGCCGAAGCCCTCGTCCACGAAGAGGGTCTCGATGTCCACGCCACCGGACTCATGCTGCACGACGTCCGCCAGCCCAAGAGCCAGCGCCAGTGAGGCCATGAAGGACTCGCCGCCGGAGAGGGTGGCGGTGTCCCGGCGCTGACCGGTCCACTCGTCCACGACCTCCAGGCCAAGGCCGGACTTCGCGCCGCGTGCTGCCTTGGCGTCGGTGTGGTGCAACGTGTAGCGGCCATCGCTCATACCGATCAGGCGTTCGGAGGCAGCGACGGCCACCTGCTCGAGCCGGGCGGCGAGGACATAGCTGTTCAGGCTCATGCGATAGGTGTTGTCTCCGCCGCCCTTGGCCGCGTCGGCGACGGCGGTGAGCATCGCGGCCCGGTCCCGCGGTTCCCTGCCGGCGGCAGCGAGGTCCGCGTAGTCACCGGCGATGCGCCCGAGTATCCGGAGCGAGTTTTCCGCCAGCCCGGCCGCAAGCACGGCTTCCCGGGCTTTGCGTTCAGCCGCCGCCGATTCCGTCCTGAGCTCCTCGAGGGCGGCGTCGCTGACGATGTCCCCGGCGGCCCGCTCGGCTGCCGCCAGGGCCAGGTCCTCTCCGGCGAACAGTTCCTGGATCCTGGCGGCCTCGTCCTGTCCGGCCCGGATGGCCGTTTCAAGGCTTGTGGCCACCGGCGTTGGCAGCAGCGCTTCCCGCGCCGCGGTTTCGGTGCTGAAACCGGCTCCGGGAAGGGCCACTTCAAGGTGCCGGCGTGCCTCCGCGGTGCGGGCGGCGGCCTGTTCGTGGGCCGAGTGTGCGGCGTCGGCGTGCTCCAGGACCGCCGTGGTTGCCGTCAGGGCGGCGATCCGCTGTTCGAGGGTCGCGTGGCCGGCGCGCAGCTTGTCCAGGGTGGCTTCGAGGGCCTGTGCCTGTTCGTCGATTTCGGCGATCGTCGATTGCGTCTGCACGATGCCGGAGGCGGCGTCGGCCTGCGCCCGCTCTGCGTCGGCGATCACCGCTTCGAGTTCTGCCATCCGGGCCCGGCTCGCAGCAAGGTCCGTGGCAGCGCGGACGGCGTCATCAGCCCGTTCCCGGGCCAAGGCTGCCTCCTCACGGGCTTCCCCGGCAGGTGTGTTGCCGCCCTGGGCGGCCAGGACGGCGACGTTCTGTTGGGCCCCGGCGAGCTCACGACCTAGGGCGGCGACGGCTTCTTCTGCCGTGTCGCTGGCCAGTTGCGCGGTTTTCTCGGCCTCGGCGACGGCCAAGGCGGAGGCTGCCGCTGGGGCAGGTGCCGGGTGCTCAGGGCTGCCGCAGACAGGACATGGGACCCCGGCCAGGAGCTGGGTGGCGAGCTCGGCGGCGGCGTTGGTGAGCCGTTGCTCACGGAGGTCCAGCCAGTGCTGCCTCCGGTCCTGGTGCGTGCTGAGGGCCGCGGCGTGCTGTCCGGAGATTGCCGCGCACTCGGCCTCGGCGGCGAGGAAGCGGCCAACGATGGTCACGAGTTCGTCCGCTGCCGTCGCCTCCTTGGTGCGCAACTGGACTTCCGCGGCCAGCTCCTCGAGGGGGCGGATGCCGGCGGACAGGGCCGCCGACTCAGTGCGCAGGGTGTCCAGTGCGGCGGCACCGGCCAGCCGTCCTTTTTCCAGCTCCTGCAGTTGCAGGCGCAGCCGGCTGCCGCGCTGGGTCAGCCCGAGGAACCGGGCTTCGTCGGGCAGGCGTTCGGTGAGCACGGCGTGCAGGGACCGCAGCCGGGCGAGGGTTCCGCGGACGGCCGCGCTGTCCAACATGACGGATTTACCCGCCCGGACGAGATCGGCATCGTCGTCGTCGTCGGCGGTGGGGGCGCCGGCGTCGAGGACGTCCTGCCCGGCGAGCTCCGGGTCTGTGGCGGCCGCGGACCGCAGCTGCCGCGCGGCCTCCAGCAGGGCCGTTCCTGCCAGGTCCTCAGCTGCCGCGGCGCTTTCGACCGCCTGCAACTGGCCGCCGAGCATTTCGGCCTGGCGGTGCAGGCCCAGTGTGACGGCCTTGCCCGCCAGGACGGGGGCGGCGGCGTCGGCGTCGATCCGCCGCTGTTCCGCGGCGGCGAGTTTGGCGTGGCGGTTGGCCCGCGCGTTCGCCGCCTCCAACAGGGACGCCTGATCGGCGGCCTGTTTCTCGGCTCCCGCGGCAGCGCTGCGCCGGCCCTCCGCGGCGGCTGCCGCGGCGGCGTCGAGCCAGGCCAACAGGGCATCGGGCTCGTCCCGGCCGGGGGCGCCGTCGGGGTCGAGTTCGAGCGCCGCTGTTTCGGCCTCCGCCTGGGCCACGAGCAGTTCCAGCTTCGCGTTGAGGTTGGCGACCTCGGCCTTGGCGGTCTGCGCCTGCCGGGACAGTTCCTGTTCCACGGCTTCAAAGCGCTGGGTTCCGAACAGGCTCTGCAGCAGCTCCAGACGGTCGGACGCCTTGGAGCGCAGGAACGCCGCGAAGTCCCCCTGCGGCAACATGACCACGCGCGTGAACTGGTCCCGGTTCATGCCCAGGACGTCGGTGATCTCGGCGCCGGCCTCATCATTCCGGCCCGATTTCTCCACCCACGCGCCGTCGATGCGTTCGCGCAGCAGCGTGTTGGCCTGCTGGACCGTGAAGCCGTTCCGGCCCCGGGCACTCGGCTTGTCCCACGCGGGCGAGCGGGAGACTTCGAAGTGCCGGCCCTTGGCCGAGAATTCGCAGGTGACGCGCGGTTCGGCGGCGGCCTCCGCGTGGTCGCTGCGCAGCCGCTTTCCGTCCTGGCGGGCCCCGGGAACCGATCCGTAGAGGGCGAAACAGATGGCGTCCAGGACGCTGGTCTTGCCCGCGCCGGTGGCGCCGTTCAGCAGGAAGAGCCCGTGTGCGCTCAGGCGGTCGAAGTCGATCCGCTCCGTGCCGGCAAACGGGCCGAACGCGGAAATCTCCAGGCGGTGGATCCTCACAGGGACACTCCTTCCAGGCGTACGGCGTCGAGCGCCTCGGCGAGGACTGCGGCTTCGGCGTCGGAAGCCGGCCTGCCCCGGACGTGCTCGAGGAATCCGCAGCAGACGGAGAGGTCGTCCCCGGCTTCGGCCAGCCGGCTGCTGTAACTGGCTTTGGGCGCCGCGCCGGGACCATCGGGATCGAAGCCGAGCACCAGGGTGTCGGGGAACCGTGCCCGCAGGCGGTCCATCGCCTGGGCCGGGCGGGCCTCGTCCGTCAGCGTGATCTGGCAGTAGGCGGTCTCGGCCCACGCGAAGTCCTCCGACTCCAGTAGGTCATCCAGCTTCCCGCGGAGCACGGCGAGGGTCCGGGGCGCGTCCCAGAGCACTTCGCGCACGCCGCCGATCCCCTCGGCGTCGACCTCCACGAGCCAGCTGCCCTTCCTGTGCTTCGCCTCCGAGAACGAATACGCGAGCGGCGAGCCGGAGTAGCGCACTGCCGGCGAGAGCTCCTGCCTGCCGTGCAGGTGGCCCAGTGCGGTGTAGCCAAAGCCGTCGAAGAGATCCAGCGGGACCGCGCCGACGCCGCCGATGCTCAGATCCCGTTCGCTGTCGGAGCTGATGCCGCCGCTGGCGAAGGTGTGCGCCAGGACCACCGAATGGACGGTCCGGGTCTGACTCCGCTGCCGCACGTCGGCACGGATCCGTTCGGTGGCGGCGCGGGTGACCTCGAAGTGGCTCGCGGTCTCTACGCCCAGCTGCTCGGCGACGAGCCGGGGCTCCAGCCAGGGGATCCCGTAGATGGCGAGCACCGGCGCTGCCTCATTCCCGGCATCGTCCCCGAGCGGAAAGAGCACGGGAACGTCCAGTTCATTCAGCCGTGTGCGCAAATGCACTCCCCCGCGCTCGAGCAGCCGCGACGCGAACCCCAGCCTGATGGCGGAATCGTGGTTGCCGCTGGTCAACACAACTTCGGCGCCGGCCCCGGTGAGGCGCACCAGGGCGTCATCCAGCAGGCCGACGACGTCGACGCCCGGCAATGCGCGGTCATAAACGTCCCCGGCGATGAGGACGACGTCGACGCTCTCTTCCCGGACAAACGCCACGAGCTGGTCGATGAAGGCGCGCTGGGCATCCAGCATGCCGATGCCGTGGAAGGACCGGCCCAAGTGCCAGTCGGAGGTGTGCAATAACCGCATATTCCTACGGTATCGGCTGCCACCGACACTCTTGCGCCACCACCCCGGAGGTGTGACGGAGGTTAAAAGTGGTCAGCAGTGGCTACTTCCCGCCCTTGCGGTCGAAGAAGCTGCGGGCCTCGTCGTTGCCGGCGGGGACGGCCGAAGCAGAAGCGGTGGTGGCCGTGACCTCGGCCAGCCCGGCGTCATCGAAATCGGCGCCATCCACATCGGCTTCCGTGAGCTTTCCGTCGGTCTGGGCGGTGGGCTGGTCGGTGGGCTGGGCGGCGGGCTGGGCGGTGACCGCGGCAGTGGCAGCGTTACTGGCCTGTCCACTGGTCCGGGCCGACTGCACGAAGCCGCGGAAAACCAGCCCGGCGATGGCCGCACCGACCACCGGTGCCACCCAGAAGAGCCACAGCTGCCCGAGCGCGTCCGGGCCGCTGAAGATGGCCGCCGCCGTTGCCCGGGCCGGGTTGAACGGCACATTGCCGAGGGCCTGGCCCAACTGCAGGAGCATCGCCGTCGTCAGGCCGACCGCGAAGGGCGCAGCCGCCCTGGCCGGATTCCGGCGGGCGGTCGTGGCAAGGAAGATGGCCACGAGCAGTGCCGTGCCGAGGACCTCCACGAGCAGGACGCCTGCCATGGGCACCTGGATGATCGAGTGCTCGCCGAATCCGGCGGCCACGGTGGCGAACGCGCCCTGGGAGTCGTTGATGGTCGGCACGGTGCGCAGGACGCCGTACAGGGCGACGGCCCCGAGCACGGCGCCCACCAGCTGCGCGCCGATGTAGGCGGCGGCGTCGGCAAGCCGGATCCGGCCGGCGATGGCGTTGCCCACGGTGAGGGCAGGGTTGAAGTGGCCGCCGGAGACGTAACCGACGGCGAGCATCGCCGCCGTCAGGGCCAGGCCGGCGGCCAGGGCGGCGGGCAGCGGGCTCGACTGCGGAATGGTGAAGAGCGGCACGCCCAGGCCCGCAACCACGACGATCAGGGTCCCCAGGGCCTCGGCGGACAGCCGGGCCACGAGCCCGGGCCGGGGCGGGACGTCGCTGGCGGCCGGTGGCTGGACGTCAACGGAGTCTGGGGCTGGCACAAGCAGGGTCATGGTCAGGATTCCTTTGCTGGCGGCGCGCCCAGGGGCTGCAGTTGCGGCGTCGCTGGACCGCCGCCGGGTTCGTGGTCCGGGGCGGCCTCGGCCGCCTGGGAGAATGGGTCCGCCAGCAGTCTGCCAGCGCAATCTGGATGTTGGCTGGATTCCGGCTGGGTGCCCGTTCCGGGCCGCGGCTCAGTGCCTCAGTTCAGTGCCCCAGGGCCACCGCGGCTACGGCGCTGGCGGCCAGGACCACGACGGCAGCGGCGGCCCAGCGCAGCAGCGTCGCAGGCGGCGCAGCGTTGGACCGCCGGAGCTCGCGCCCGCGGACCAGCACGCACACGCCCAGGACCAGCGTCGCGGCCATGGCGGCCAGCGCGCAGATGCCAAGGAAATCAACGGGACCTACAACGCCGCCCCGGGATCCTGCGAGCGCCCAGCTGCGCCAGACCAGCAGGTCCGCCACGATGAGGGCCAGCAACGTCCGGCGCCAGGCCAGGGAGGTCCGCTCGGGCTGCAGCCCGGGGTCCCTGGCCGCAGCTGGCCTCACCGCGCCACCAGGATCAGGACCGCGAACACCAGGGCCGCAGCCGCGACGCCGATGGTCATCACCAGCATCACTCCGGAGAACGGCAGCTCCCTGTTGTTCCGCATGGCAGCCTCCATGAGACCCCACCGGTGGTAGGACAGGGCGGCCAGGCCAGCGCCCAGGAACGCGAGGATGACGCACAACACGATCCGCACGGGTCCGGGCGCGATCTCCGGGGCCAGCTGGTCGATCGCAAGGGCTCCGGCAATCAGGGCCAGGGACGTGCGGATCCAGGCCAGGAAGGTCCGCTCGTTGGCCAGAGAGAACCTGTAGTCGGGGGTGGTCCCGGTCTTCCGCCACGCTGGTTCGCGCATTCGTTTCCTCCGCTGCCCGGCGGTACGGCGCCGGCGGTTGCCTCGTCTGACCGCTGGACGGGTCCTACCAGCACCCTACCGGCCTTCCGCATCCGCCGCCGCCCGGCCCCCAGGCGGCGGCGCTAAGTCCCCGGCGGGCGCCGGCATTGCGGGGTGCGGTGCAGCGCCGGGTAAATTTGAGGGCATGAGCACCGAGCCCGGGACCAGCCCCGCACCCGCCCCAACACCCGGCCAGCCGCACTCCCCTGCCCACGGCTCGCGCATCCACGGCTGCCTGCTGGGCGGCGCGCTCGGAGATTCGCTGGGCTACGCCGTCGAGTTCGACAGCATTTCCGCCATCCGGGCCCGGTTCGGCCCCGCGGGCCTGCAGGATTTTTCCGCGCTCGACGCCGGCAGCCCGTTTTCGGACGACACGCAAATGACGCTGTACACCGCCGACGGCCTCCTCGAGGCGCTGGAATGGGCCAACGACGGCGTGGCGGCGGACATCAACGCGTGCCTGTGGCTCGCGTACCTGCGCTGGCTGGGCACCCAGGGCGTCGCCGTGCCGGCGTCGGCCCCGTTCCAGCCGCCGCGCTGGATCGATGCCCAGGATGTCCTGAAGAGCCGGCGCTCACCCGGCGACGCGTGCCTGAGCGGACTCGCCACGGGCGAGATGGGTACCGTGAAGCGGCCGGTCAATCCGGATTCGAAGGGCTGCGGCACCGTGATGCGGTCGGCGCCCTTCGGCCTGATCCCCCACCTCGAAGCGGAAACGGTCTATAAGCTCAGCGCCGATGCCGCGTCCCTGACGCACGGCCACCCCGCGGCACGGCAGAGCGCCGGAGTTTTCAGCCTTCTCATCCATGCCCTGTCCTCCGGCCACGGGCTGCGCGAAGCGGCGGAATCGGCCCTCGGGCAGCTGCTCGGCGGCATCCTGCGCAAGGGCGAAAATCCGGATCCGGAGGTGGTGGCGCGGCTGGAGGCGGCCCTGCGGTTGGCCGGAGACCTGCCCGGCGGAGACGTGCTCAGCCCTGAGGGCCTGGTCGGCGAACTCGGCGAGGGGTGGGTGGCCGAGGAAGCCCTTGCCGTCGCGCTGTACGCCGTGCTGGCCACAGCCCCGGGAACCGGGACAGGAACGGGGACGGCGGACGCCGGCGCTGCCGAGGCCGATCCCGCCCAGGCCCACTTCCGTGCCGCGATCGCGGTGGCGGTGAACCACAGCGGCGACAGCGATTCGACGGCGTCGATCGCCGGGAACATCCTGGGCGCGTTCTACGGCGAGCGGTGCCTGCCGGCAGACTGGCTGGCGGCCCTTCAGGCGCCGGAGGTCATCCGGGGCATGGCCTCGAAGCTGGCCGCCGTCACTGGCTCATAGCTTCGGCGGGCAACACTCGGCCGGGCCCGTGCACGCCAGGTGTCGAGTCTCCGGCATTTGCGCAGTGCAGCCGGCTCCGCTTGGAAGCAGCGGCCCGGCCTGTCCGCGGGACATGCCCCGTACCACCCCGCTGCGAAGGACATGTCCATCCCCGGCCGCTGCATCCTCAGGACATGCCCATTTCTGGCGGCTAGGACTGGGCATATTCCCACTTTGTCCACCCGTCAGAGCCTCCGGAGGACATGTCCGGTCGCCCCCGCTGCGAAGGACGTGTCCATCCCTGGCCGCGGCATCCTCAGGACATGCCCATCTCCGGCGGCGGCGACTGGACATATTGCCACTATGTCCACCCGTCCTAGCCTCCGGAGGACATGTCCGTCCCTGGCGGCCGCCTCGGCGGAACCCGACCGCTTCGGCGGAGCCCCGGCGCACCGGACCTAAGCGCCCCGAATCCTAGGCGCCGCGGAGCGAGATGTTGTTGCAGGCTTCGCAGACGTCCTCGGGGATGAGCCCGCGGCGCTGCAGGAAGCCGAAAATGGTGCAGCCGAGGCAGAACCCGGCGAAGGCCTCAAGGGACGCGGCGGCGATCAGCACGGCGAGCAGCACCCACGCCGCCGGCGCGAGGCCGGCGGCCAGCAGCACCGCCGACGCCGTCGACACGGCAGCGCCGATGCCCTGGGCGAACCGCTTGGGCGGTCCGGGAACGAGACGGGTCCGCCCAAGCCAGGGCGTCAGGACCTTGACCGAGAGCTGGGCTAGGGGCGAGATCCGGGGACCGAACAGCACGCGCAGCCAGAACCCGGCGGCGATGACGGCGAGCCCCCAGCCGAAACCGGTCAGCAGGGTCACGGCGGACAGCGCCACCACCAGGGCTGCGGTGATGCGGGCGGCGTACTCATTCACCGGGTTCGGAAACGCGAACACCCGATGCCAATCAATTCCGCGCGTCGCCGGTGCTGACTTCGCGGGCGCCGACGACGCCGAGTCCGCCGGCATTGACGCCGGCGGCGCTGACTTGGCCGGCGCTGTGGGGGCCTGTGCATCCGTGGGTTTGCTCATCCGCCAAGGCTACGAGCGGGCGCGCAGTGGGAGGAATGATTGTTGCGCCGTGTGACTGCCGGGTCAGGCAGGACCCGGGCAGAAAGGACCCGTCAGCCAGGACCGGATCAGGCAGGACCCGTCAGCCAGGACCGGGTCAGGCAGGTGCGGCAGCCAGATGTCCGCCGACCATCTGGAGGAATTCGCCCTCGGACAGGACCTCGATCCGTTGCCCGCGTTCGTGCAGTTCCAGGACGCGGCGCGCCTTGCCGGTCAACCGGCCGGAGCGCAGGTCCGCGGCCACAAACCCGTCGCCCACCACCAGAACGGTGGTACGGGCCGTCACCCGGCTTTCAGGCCTGGCGCCAAGCTCTGCGGAACGGACCTTTGCTTCGGGGCGGGGAATTGCCAGTTCGCCGGTGAACACCACGGTCTGGCCGAACAGCGGGTGGTCGGGGCTGGCGGCGGCGTTGGGGGCCGGGTTGGGGCCTTCCTCCGGCCAGCCGGCCACGAAGCGCCGGCCCGGGGGCGAGCCGGCGGTTCCCCCCGCGAGCGCCTCCATGGCGGCCAGGGTGGCCTTGGACAGCGGGTCGCGCCGGGGGTCGAACGCCGGCTGGTGGGACACCGTCAGGCCGAGGGACAGGTAGAGTTCCGCGATGCTTGCTGCCCCGTTGCGGGCCGCGATGTCGATCAGGATGCCGGCACAGGCGCGGGCGTCCTCGGCGGCATCGTGGTGGTTGAGCAGCGGGACCCCGGCCTCCTCGGCGGCGTAGGGCAGGGAATTCGACACCAGGGAGTAGCAGCGCCGGGACAATATCACTGTGCAGACGTAGTCGTAGGCGGGTCCGGACAGCCCGGACACCTCCAGGCCGGAGCGGATCACACCGAGATCGAACCCTGCATTGTGGGCCGCGAGCACGTCGCCGCCGATGAACGCGCCGATCTCCGGGAACAACTCCCCGAACCGCGGCAGTCCAGCCACCTGGTCCGGCCGGATGCCGTGGATCCGGACGTTGTGGGGATCAAATGTGTCATGGTTTTCCGGTGGCCGCATGAGCCAGGAGGCTTCCTCTACGACGACGCCGCCACGGACCTTGCTCAGGCCAACAGCGCACGGTGAACCGCGGAAGCCGTTCGCGGTCTCAAAGTCGATCGCCGTAAAGTCCAAAGTCACGGCCCAACTTTACCGCCCGCGGACGGACCCTCCCGCACCGGACCGGCCCGCGGGGCTCGGCCCCCGGGCCTGCAGCCTGCCGTCAAGTACCCTTAACAGGTGAACGTACTAGCAATGAGCGACCTCGCCGTGTCCGCCCTTGGCGGCGCCGGCCCCGTCCAGCCGCACCTGGCCTCCTTCCTGCCGGACTGGCTCAACCCCCAGGTTTTCCTGGCGAATCCGGCCTTCGCGCCGTGGGTGGTCCTGCTGGTCTGCGGCATCATCTTTGCCGAAACCGGGCTGCTGATCGGATTCTTCCTGCCTGGGGACTCCATGCTGTTCACGGCCGGGCTGCTCGTGGCCACCGGCACCATCCAGGTCAACATCTGGGTCCTGACCGCGCTGATCATCGTCGCCGCGATCATCGGCAACCAGGTGGGCTACCTGATTGGGTCCAAGGCGGGACCTGCCCTGTTCAACAGGCCCAACTCCAAGCTGTTCAAGCGTGAAAACGTGGATAGTGCGCATGCGTTCTTCGAAAAGCACGGCGGCAAGGCCCTGATCCTGGCCCGGTTCGTTCCGATCATCCGCACCTTCGTCCCGGTGATCGTGGGCGTCGCGCAGATGAGCAAACGCAAATTCTTCACCTACAACGTGATCGGCGCGGTGCTGTGGGGCGGCGGCGTCACCCTCCTCGGTTACCTGCTCGGGGACAAGGTCCCGTGGGTCAAGGACAACCTGGACATCATCTTCATCGCCATCGTGCTGGTCTCCGTGATCCCGATCGCCATCGAGGTTGTCCGCGGCACGATCGCCAAGCGCCAGGCCGAGAAGTACGGCACCGACGTCGTGGACGAATTCATCGAAGAGCACGAGCCGGAAGAAGAACGCCGGACCCCGTAGCGCAGCGCCGCAGTAAATGTAGCGCAGCGCCGCAGTAAATGTAGCGCAGCGCCGCAGTAAATGCAGTGCCGCAGTGAACGCAGCAGTTAACAAGGAAGGCGCCCCACCGAGTGGGGCGCCTTCCTTCGTCCTGAGCCTGGCCGGGCCGGCTACTTCCCGGCCAGGGCCTCGACGATGGCCGGCAGGAGCGCCCGGAACGCATGGCCCCGGTGGCTGATGGCGTTCTTCTCCTCGGAACTGAGCTCGGCGCAGCTGCGGTCCAGCCCGTTCGGCTGCAGGACGGGGTCATAGCCGAAGCCACCCTCCCCGCGCGGCTCCCGCAGGAGTGTCCCTTCCAGCTGCCCGTATTCCACGACTTCCCGGCCGCCGTCGGGCGAGGACCCGGGGACCGCCAGCGCTGCCGCGCAGACGAACGCGGCCCCGCGGTACTTGTCCGGCACGTCGGCCAGCTGGGCGAGCAGCAACTGCAGGTTCGCGGCGTCGTCGCCGTGCCGGCCGGACCAGCGGGCCGAGAAAATCCCGGGCGCGCCGCCGAGGACGTCCACAGAAAGCCCGGAGTCGTCGGCGATCGCCACGAGCCCCGTGGCCTCTGCCACCGCCCGGGCCTTGAGCAGCGAGTTTTCGGCGAAGGTTACGCCGGTTTCGGCGACGTCGGGGGCACCGACGGCGCCGGCGTCCACCACCTGCGTGTCGACGTCGAGCCCGGGAACCTGGCCGCGGAGCAGCTCACGCAGTTCCCGGAGCTTGCCTTTGTTGTGGGTGGCGAGGACGAGCCGCGGGCCCGGGCCGTCGGCTTCCGGCCGGTCCGCGACGGGCGTCTCCGTCACGGGGCCTCCGCCAGGGTGTCGCGCTGGATCGCGGCGAGCTGCTCCGTGCCCAGCAGCGCCAGGTCCAGCAGCTTGTTCAGCTCGTCGCGGTCGAACGGTGCGCCCTCGGCGGTGCCCTGGACTTCGACGAACTTGCCGGAGCCTGTCACCACGACGTTCATGTCGGTCTCGGCGCGCACGTCTTCGACGTAGGGCAGGTCGAGCATCGGGACGCCGTCGATGATGCCGACGGACACCGCGGCGATCGTGTCGATCAGGGGCTGGGCGTTGCGGGCGATCATCTTCTTCTCGCGGGCGAACCGGATGGCGTCGGCCAGTGCCACGTAGGCGCCGGTGATCGCCGCGGTGCGGGTGCCGCCGTCGGCCTGCAGGACATCGCAGTCCAGCACGATCGTGATCTCGCCGAGGGCCTTGGTGTCGATGATGGAGCGCAGCGAGCGGCCGATCAGTCGGGAGATCTCGTGGGTGCGGCCGCCGATTTTGCCTTTGACGGACTCACGGTCGGACCGGGTGTTCGTGGCCCGGGGCAGCATGGCGTACTCGGCCGTGACCCAGCCGCGGCCCTCGCCCTTGAGCCAGCGCGGCACGCCTTCGGTCAGCGAAGCCGTGCACAGGACCCGGGTGTTGCCGAACTCGATCAGGGCCGAACCCTCGGCCTGCTTGGACCAGCCGCGCGTGATGCTGATCGGGCGCAGCTGGTCGGGGGTACGGCCGTCGGCGCGGATGACGGGGACACTGGGAGCTTGGGAAGTCATGCCTTTAGCTTATCGACTCACCCGCCCCGGCCCGCGCGGGCGGTCAGCGCGCGCTAGACGGTGTAGTGCACACCCGCGACGGCGACGGCCACGTCCTTGCCGAAGATCTCTTTGGCCTCGGCCATGACGGTGGTCGGCGACGTCCAGACGGGAATGTGCGTCAGCAGCAGCCGGCGCGCGCCGGCGGCGACGGCGGCCTCCCCCGCCCGCTTGCCCGTCAGGTGCACGTCCTTGATCCCGTCGTCGCGGCCTTCCTCGAACGCCGCCTCGCACAGGAAAAGGTCGGCGTCGCGAGCGGCGTCCTCCAGGCCCGCGCAGGAATCCGTGTCCCCGGAGTAGCTCAGGACGCGGGTCACGGGCGTGCCGTCCTTGGCGGGCTCGGTGACCTCCACGCGGAGGGCGTAGGCCTCCTCAACGGGGTGGTTCACCGCGTAGGGCGTCACCGTGAACGGGCCGACGCTGACTGGCTTGCGCTCGGACCAGTTGCTGAAATCGAATTCCTCGTGCATGCCCGGATCCAGGTCCAGCCCGTAGGCCGTGGCCATCCGGTCGGCCGTCGCGGCAGGCCCCCACACCGGAATCCTGCCCCGTCCCCAGCCGCCCGGCTTCCAGCGCACGGCAACATGGAGCCCGCACAGGTCCATGCAGTGGTCCGGGTGCAGGTGGGTGAGGAAGATCGCGTCAATGTCCTCCAGGTCCGTGTAGCGCTGGATGGCGCCGAGCGCCCCGCTGCCGAGGTCCAGGACGATCTTCCAGTTCCGCTCGCCGTCGTTGGCGGTCAGCAGATAGCACGACGCCGGCGAGCCCGGCCCCGGGAAGGAGCCGGTACAGCCCACGATGGTCAGCTTCACAGCCGTGGTCCCCCGCCCGCGGATCCGCCGACAAAGTTGGAGATCCGCGGCCGGCCCGCGCCGGCCCGGGCGGCGGCGATCATTTCCGGGGTGATCCGGGCGAGGCTGCCGGTGGGGTACTGCGCCGCGACGTGGTCCACGTGGCGGACACTGAGGACTTCGGGGCCCAGGAAGCGCCGGGCGAGGTGCTCAAACTGGGCGGCGTCGCCGGTGGCGATGAAATTGTGCTCCGGCGCCGCGGTGTCCGTGCGCTCCAGGCCCCGGGAGGCCAAAGCCCGGTAGACGTCCTTGGCCGTCTCCTCGGCGCTGGAAACCAGCGTGACGTCCTCGCCCATAACGAAGGAGATCACGCCGGTGAGCAGCGGGTAGTGGGTGCAGCCGAGCACCACGGTGTCTACCCCGGCGGCAATGAGCGGTGCCAGGTAGTCGCGGGCGACGGCGAGCAGTTCCGGTCCGGTGGTAATCCCGGCCTCCACGTACGGCACGAACGCCGGGCAGGCCACGGACGTGATCTCCAGGTCCGGGGCCGCGGCGAAGGTGTCCTCGTAGGCGCGCGAGCCCACCGTGGCCGAGGTCCCGATCACGCCCACCCGGCCCGTCCGGGTCGCCGCGACGGCACGCCGCACGGCCGGCTGGATCACTTCGATCACGGGGATCCCGTACCGGGCCGTGTACCGTTCGCGGGCGTCACGCAGCACGGCGGCGGACGCGGAGTTGCAGGCGATGGTCAGCAGTTTCACGCCGGAATCCACGAGCTCGTCCATGACGCCGAGGGCGTTGGCCCGGACTTCGGCGATGGGAAGGGGGCCATAGGGGCCATGCGCAGTGTCACCGACATACAGGATGGATTCGTTGGGCAGCTGGTCGATGATCGAGCGGGCCACCGTGAGGCCGCCGACGCCGGAGTCGAAGACGCCGATGGGGCGCGATGCCAGCCCGGCATTTCCGGCGCTGCCCGCTGCGGTCTCCGCCGCAGCTGGCGCTGCCGGATCCGTATTTGATGCTGAAGTCATGATTATTCGAGGATAGGGCTTCACTACAGGCGCGGCCATCACATTGTGTCCTGCAACTCGTGTCTGATGGGTCACACGGGTTTCCGGCGGATGGGCAACGCGGGGAAGACCCCTGCTCATCGGTGGCAGCCTGCCGCTGTCCCCGCCCTGTATGCTATGGGCGCCGTCGAGATATCGGGGGCGACCGTCGTGCCCCCACGATGGACGAAACAGCGAAAGGACCGCATATGACATGCGACGGCTGCACGACGTCGTCACAGCTCGACTTCGATTTCAGCATGGCCTTCCAACCGATCTATGACGCCGTTGCTGCTCGCGTATGGGGCTACGAGGCACTGGTCAGAGGCTTGTCGGGCGAGGGGGCTTTTAACGTCCTGTCCAGAGTCGCACCTGAGCAGAAGTACCGTTTCGACCAGGACTGCCGCGTCAAGGCAATCGAGCTGGCATCGCGGCTGTTTCCTGCCGGTGAGGGCTTGATTCTCTCCATCAACTTCATGCCGAACGCGGTCTACGAACCGGCTGCGTGCCTTCGTGCGACGCTGCTTGCAGCCAGGCGTTGCAGCTTTCCGACGTCGTCGATCATGTTCGAGTTCACGGAGAATGAGGAGGTTTCCGACACTGCCCACCTCACGAACATCATCACCGAATACCGCAAGCATGGTTTCACCACCGCCATCGACGACTTTGGTGCCGGTCATGCAGGGCTGGGGCTCCTGGTCGATTTCCAGCCAGACCTGATCAAGATCGACATGAAGCTCATCCGGGGAATCGACACCAGCCCGGCCCGCCAGGCTGTCGTTGCTGGCATCGTCGGCATCGCCAGGGAGCTCGACATCACGGTGCTCGCAGAGGGCATCGAGACGGAGGCGGAGTTCCGGATTCTGAAGGAAGCCGGCATCCGCTTGTTTCAGGGATATTGGTTCGCAAAGCCGGCATTCGAGGAGCTTCCACCGATACAGTCCGTGCCTGTTTCTGACGCCACCGCTGTCGCTTAGCGGCCCTACCTATCGAGCGAGTGCGCCATGGCCTGGACCAGCGACTCCTGCAGCCACGTGGTGAAGTTGTACACCAGGGCCAGGTAGCTTTCGACGTCCTCGGCCTGGGCCCAGTCCTGCATGAGGTGGATGTTGTCGGCGTCGGCATCGTCACGGATGTCGAGGCGTTCGGCCAGCACCAGCCGGACATCGTTGAGCGCGGTGGCCCAGTGCCGGGCGTCGTCCGGGGCCAGGACGAGGTTGTCCCGGTCCAGGCTCAGTGCGGCCGCCTTCAGCGCGCCGATCTTGCTTTCGCGCAGCGACCGCTCGGTGTAACGACGGAACTCCAGGGAGGCGTCGTCGTCGTTCTTCATCACGTTCGGCAACAGCCGCCGCATGGCGCGGTCCGAGGGTTCGCGCGCTTCGGTGTCCAAACCCACCAGGGCCGCCAGCGGGTCCTCGTTGGCGCGCTGCTCCGGCTCCAGCATGGAGATGACGTCATCGAAAAGGCTGCGCAGCAGCTCCCGCTCGGCCGGCTCCAGATGGCCCTTGATGCCCTTGAGCCCGTACTTGAATGCCTTAGCCACGTTTTCCCTTGCCTTTGCCGGAACCGCCGGCGTTGCCGCCGGTGGCCTTTTCCACCGTCGCCCAGAGTCCGTAGCCATGCATCGCGACGGCGTGCTGCTCCACCTGTTCCTTGCTGCCGTGCGCCACGATCGAGCGGCCCTTCTTGTGGACCTCCATCATCAGCTTGTTCGCCTTGGCCTCCGAGTAGCCGAAATAGCTGCGGAACACATAGCTCACATAGCTCATCAGGTTCACGGGATCGTTCCAGATCACAAGGTTCCAGGGGACGTCCGGGGCGGTCAGGACGTCGCCGGACGTCACTGTTCCGGTCTGGGTACTCTCCCGTGTGTCGGGGCCGAGCGCAACGCTGAGGGTCATCTGTCCATTCTATGGGGATGCACACTAGAGTGAATTTGTGAGTACCTCCGCTGGCTGGGACCGTCCCCGCACGTCCCTGTACACAGACCACTACGAGCTGACCATGCTGCAGGGCGCCCTGCAGTCCGGCGCGGCGCACCGCAAATCGGTCTTCGAGGCGTTCGCCCGGCGGCTCCCGGACGGGCGCCGCTACGGCATCGTGGCGGGCACCGGCCGCCTGCTGGAGGGGATCGCGAACTTCCGCTTCGGCGAGCCGGAACTGGACTACCTGCACCGGACCAAGGTGGTCAACGACCAGACACTGGAGTACCTGGCCGGCTACAGCTTTTCCGGCGACATCTGGGGCTATCCGGAGGGTGAGGCGTACTTCCCGAACTCCCCCGTGCTGATCGTTGAGTCCACGTTCGCCGAGGCCTGCATCCTGGAGACCTACCTGCTCTCCGTGCTCAACCACGACTGCGCCATCGCCTCTGCCGCCTCCCGGATGATCTCCGCGGCCGGGACCCGCCCGTGCATCGAAATGGGATCGCGCCGGACGCACGAGGAATCGGCGGTCGCCGCTGCCCGGGCCGCTGTCATTGCCGGGTTCGACAGCACCTCGAACCTGGAGGCCGGATTGCGCTACGGGCTGAAGACGGTGGGCACGGCCGCCCATTCCTTCACGCTCCTCCATGACACCGAGCGGGAGGCCTTCGAGGCCCAGATTGCCGCCTTTGGGCCGGACACCTCCCTGCTGGTGGACACGTACGACGTCGAAACGGCCGTCCGCACCGCCGTCGATCTCGCCGGGGACAAGCTGGGCGCTGTCCGGCTGGACTCGGGCGACCTCGTGGCCCAGGCCCAGTGGGTGCGCCGGCTGCTCGACGAGCTCGGCAACGACCACACCAAGATCGTGGTGACCTCAGACCTCGACGAATTCGCCATCGCGGCGCTGGCGTCCGCGCCGGTGGACTCCTACGGCGTGGGCACCTCGCTCGTGACCGGGTCCGGGGCCCCGACGGCGAGCATGGTCTACAAGCTCGTCAGCCGCACCGACGACGCCGGCGATTTCATCTCCGTCGCCAAGGCCGCCAAGAACAAGGCCAGCAAGGGCGGCCGGAAGTACGCGCTGCGCAAGCTCAACGAGCGCGGGACCGCCACGGCCGAAATCGTCGGCGTCGGCCATCACCCGGAGGACGACGGCAACGACCGTCCGCTGCTGCAGCAGTTCGTCAAGAACGGCGAGCTCCTCCCCGGGTGGACGGGCCCGGAGGGGGTCCAGCGCGCGCGCCGGCGCCACGCGGAAACCATGCGGGAGCTTCCCGCGGTGGTCAACCGGCTCCAGCGCGGCGAGGCGGCCATCCCCACCATCTACGAGGAGGACTGAATGTCCCGCGCCCTGATCATCGTTGACGTCCAAAACGATTTCTGTGAGGGAGGTGCCCTGGCCGTCCCCGGCGGGGCAAGCCTGGCCGGGGAAATCAGCGAGTACGTTGACGCCCACCACGGCCAGTTTGACCACGTCGTGGCCACCCAGGACTGGCACATCGATCCGGGTGAGCACTTCTCGGAGAAACCCGATCTCGTGGACAGCTGGCCGCGGCACTGCGTGGCGGGCACCCGCGGGGCCGAACTGCATCCCGATCTTGATCCCGAACACATCCAGGCGTACTTCCGCAAGGGCCAGTTCGCCGCGGCGTACTCCGGCTTCGAAGGGCTGCTGGCCCCCGAGGACGAAATCCCCACCGGTGACCGCCAGCCCGGCGCCATGCCCGTTACCGGCTCCGGAGACTCCGGAGACTCCGAAGACTCCGACAACACAGTGAGTTCCTTCGCCGGCAGTGATTTCGCCGCTGGCGAGGACGCGATCGGACTGGACGACTGGCTGCAGAGCCACGACGTCGAGGACATTGTGGTGGTGGGCATCGCCACGGACTACTGCGTCAAAGCGACCGCCCTGGATGCCGTCCAGGCCGGCTACTCCGTCACGGTGCTGCGCGGCCTGACGGTCGGCATTGCCGAAGACCTGGACGATGCCGTGGCCGAGATGGAGCTCGGCGGCGTCGATGTCCTCTGAGCCAGTAGACTCGAAATCCTTGCCCCATCGCCAGTCTTGCCATATTGACAGACCCGTAGAACCCCGGAGTACACCATGAAGAAGACCCTGACCGTCCTGATTGCCGCCGGAGCGCTGCTCGGCGCGGCCGGCTGCTCTGCCACGCCGCAGCTGACCAACGAGGAAACCTGCGCCCGGGTCAAGACCGTGGTCTCCGCCCAGTCGGCCACATCGGACAAGACCGGCATGACCCGGGTCGCCAACCAGCTGCGGCCCATCAAGGCGGCGGCATCCGAGGACCTGCGGGCCCCGCTGCAGACCATCATCGAATACTTCGACGAGTCGGCCAAGCCCTCCCCGGACACCGCCAAGCTCGAGGACATGAAGGCCGACTACACCGCGGCAGGCCAGACCTACGGCCAGGTCTGCGGCGCCGGCCAGTAGCCGAAGCAAAGTTCACAGCAGAGTAAACAGCAGAGGGACCAGTTCACAGTGAACTGGTCCCTCTGCTGTTGCCCGGCGCCTATTGGCCTGAGCCCATAACCCCGTGCCCATGACACTGAGCCCATAACCGCCTGCGCGGGGCTACTTCCGGCCGATGAACCAGTCCTGGAGCTTGCGCAGACGGGTCTGCAGCTGTTCCTCGTTGGCCTGGGCTACGGCCGGGCCGCCGCAGACGGTCCGGAGCTTGGTGTGGATGACGCCGTGCGGGGTCCCGGTGCGGGCCGACCAGGCCGCGACGTTTTTGGCCAGCTCGGTGCGCAGGTCCATGAGCATCCGGTGGTCCGGCACGGCCGGGGCCGCAGCCGCGGCTGCCTCAGTCTGCGGGGAGCGCCTGTTCTTCCGGTTCAGCTGCTCGTGCTGGCGCTGGCGCAACAGCGTGCCGACCTGTTCAGCGTCCAGCAGTCCCGGGATCCCGAGGAAGTCGAGCTCGTCCTCCGAGCCCACCTCGCCGCCGGTGCCGAATTCGCCGCCGTCGAAGAGCACCCGGTCAAAGGACGCCTGGGAGTCGAGGGCCTCGAACTTGCCCTTCATCAGGGAATCGGAGGCCTTCTCCTCGCGGTTCGCCTCGTCCATGAGCGAATCCTCGGGATTGAAGAGGCCGTCGCTGTCTTCCTTCTCCGGGCGGTCCAGGGCGTGGTCGCGCTCGGCCTCCATCGAGTTGGCCAGGGCCATCAGCTGCGGCACCGAGGGCAGGAAGACCGACGCCGTCTCGCCGCGCTTGCGGGCACGCACGAAGCGCCCCACGGCCTGGGCGAAGAACAGCGGGGTGGAGGTCGAGGTGGCGTAGACGCCGACGGACAGCCGCGGAACGTCCACGCCTTCGGAGACCATCCGGACGGCCACCATCCAGCGCTTCTCGCTGGCGGTGAATTCCTCGATCTTGCTGGAGGCCTTGGCGTCGTCGGAGAGGATGACGGTGGGCGATTCGCCCGTGATCTTCTTCAGCTGGCCGGCATACGCGCGGGCGTCCTCGTGGTCGGTGGCAATGACCAGGCCACCGGCATCCGGTACGCTGCGCCGGACCTCGCTGAGACGTTTGTCCGCGCCGGCCAGGACGGCGGGGATCCATTCGCCGGCCGGGTTCAGCGCGGTGCGCCAGGCCTGGGATGTGATGTCCTTCGTGACGGCCGACTCCCCGAGCGAGGCGGCCATCTCGTCCCCCGCGCTGGTGCGCCAGCGCATTTGGCCGGAGTACGCCATGAACATCACCGGGCGGACCACGTGGTCGCGCAGGGCCTTGCCGTAGCCGTAGGTGTAGTCGGCCTTGGAGCGCCGGATCCCGTCCCGGTCCTCGGCATACTCCACGAACGGGATGGGCGAGGTGTCCGAGCGGAACGGGGTGCCCGTCAGGGAGAGCCGCCGGGCCGCCGGGTCGAACGCCTCACGGAGGCCGTCACCCCAGGACAGGGCCTCGCCGCCATGGTGGATTTCGTCCAGGATCACCAGCGTGCGGGCGGCTTCGGTCTTGGCCCGGTGCAGCATGGGCTTGCTGGCCACCTGGGCATAGGTCACGGCGACGCCGATGAACCCGCGGCCGTGCTGGCCGTCGGCATTCTTGAAGTTCGGGTCGATCGCGATGCCCACCCGGGCAGCGGCGTCGGCCCACTGGCGCTTAAGGTGGTCGGTGGGCGCCACGATGGTCACGCGGTTGACCACCCCGGAATCGATGAGCATGGACGCCACGCGCAGGGCGAAGGTGGTCTTACCCGCGCCGGGGGTTGCGACGGCGAGGAAATCCTTGGGGTGGGTGCTGAAGTAGCTGTCGAGCGCCTCCTGCTGCCAGGCGCGCAGCTTGGGGGCGGTGCCCCAGGCGGCCCGCTCGGGATAGGCGGGGGGAAGCGTGGGTCCGCCGAAAAGTGTCTCCGTCATTAAGGCGCCCTCCATCCGCGCATGGCTGCAGCCGACGGAGAAACCCAATTAAGCACAAAAACACCAATCTTTTTGGATGGACCGTAAGGCAGTACCCGGACAGCATGGACCGGCAATCAGGAAAGCAAAAAATCAGGGGCGCGACGCCGCGCCGCCATAGGGAAGCACCGTCCGAAGACGGCTAACGGAACCTGTTGGTTCCGTTGATTGCCCTTACTTGTCGCCGGAGCCCTTGCCGCCGTCGTTTCCGGGGCGCAGGCCCTCGTAGACTTCCTTGCATTCGGGGCAGACGGGGAACTTCTGCGGATCCCGGCCCGGAGTCCAGACCTTGCCGCAGAGCGCGATCACCGGTTCACCGGTCAGCGCGGATTCCATGATCTTTTCCTTGCGCACGTAGTGCGAGAAGCGCTCCCGGTCACCGGGCTCAACTTCCTGGCGCAGTTCCTCGCGCTCGATCGTGGCCGTTGACGTCCCGGCTCCGGAGAGCTCGCGCATCGGATCGTTTTCGAGAGGATCGGTCATGCTAGTCATGACACCCATCTTAGCCGTTGGAAGGGCGCTGCCGGACCTGCGGGGTGCCGGCGGCGGGGCCTAGAGGCCCTGCCAGGCGGGTTTGTGGTCGTAGCTGTGGCGGTAGTAATCCGCCAGCCGCAGCGACGACGCCGCCGCCTCGTCCAGGAGGATGGTGGCGTGCGGGTGCAACTGCAGCACGGAGGCCGCACAGATGGCGGCGACGGGGCCCTCCGCGAGGTCCCGGACGGCCTGGGCTTTTTGCGCACCGGTGGCGATCAGGATCACGTGGCGGGCATCCAGGATGGTGCCCAGGCCTTGGGTCAGGACGTGGTGCGGCACGTCGGCCAGGCTGCCGAAAAACCGTGCGTTGTCCCGGCGTGTCTGCTCGATCAGGGTCTTGATCCGCGTCCGGGACGCCAGCGACGAGCCCGGTTCGTTGAACCCGATGTGGCCGTCCGTTCCGACGCCGAGGAGCTGGAGGTCCACTCCCCCGGCGTCGCGGATGGCGTCTTCATAGGCCCGGCAGGCCGCGGGGATGTCCGCCGCCGCGCCGTCGGGCACGTGGACGTTGGCCGGACTGATGTTCACCCGTGCGGTGAATTCGCGGGCGATCACCTCGCGGTAGGACTCCGGGTGGCCGGCCGGCAGCCCCACGTACTCGTCCAGGGCGAAGGCGCGGACCCGGCTGAAATCCAGTCCGGCGCGCTCGTGCCGCGCCGCCAGTTCGACATACACCGGCAGGGGCGTGGAACCGGTCGCCAGGCCCAGGACGGCGTCGGGCTTGCGGCGGAGAAGGGCTTCCACCGCATCCGCGGCAAGCGACGCGATCCGTTTGCTGCCGGGAAGGATGACAACTTCCATGATCCTGCCTTTACTGGCCTACGTGGTGTCCGAGTCTGCGCACTCCCAGCATGCACCCGTCAGCGGTTGACGGCCAGTTGTGCCAGCAGCTCCGGCGCCCGCCGGTCCAGCCATGCTCCGCCGGTCCGGACACCGACGGCGAAGAGCGTGAGACCGAGCACGGGTCCGAGGGCCAGCGTGATCCAGCCCGGCATGGAGCTGCCGGTGATGAACTGCGCGGCCACGAGCGCCGCCTCGGGCGCCACGAGGACCAGCAGCACGGCCATGCCGCCGAACTGCACGGCGAGGGTCTGGGCCACGTTGCCCGGCGGCTTCTTGAACGGGCTGTCCCCCGGGAGCGGGACGCTCACGGTGTAGCGCGCCGAGATCACCGAGGCCAGGCCCAGGCCGGTGAAGAGGACGCCGAGGCTGAGGCCCAGGACCGCGGGCAGCTTGTCCCAGTCGCCGGTGAAGAAGAACGGCCCGACACTGAAGAGGACCGCCACCGGCAGCGCGAAGCTCAGGCACGCCAGCGCACGGCCGAGCCGGTCGTCGGCGCCGCGCACCCCGGTTGCCACGTGCAGGGCGAAGGCGGTGCTGTCATAGGAAACATCCGTGGAGATCGACCACGCCAGGAGGAAGGCCGTCAGCGGCCCGACGAACTGGAACGGGCCGTAAAACCCGCTCTGGCTGCCCTGGAAGAGGAACAGCACCGGCAGGAGCGGAACGACCACGAGCGCGCCGGCGTAGCGGGGATCGCGCAGCCAGTAGTACAGGGACCTCGCGGCGACGGCGGCGGCCGGTGTCGCCGGGAGCAGTCCGAACAGGCCCGTGCCGCCGGTCCGCCGCTTGGATGTCCCGGCGTAGGGCGGGGTCACCAGGGCGCGCTGCAGCAGGAGTTTCCACGCCAGGGCCAGGCCCGCCAGGGTGGCCGCGGCGATGAGGAATTTCACGGCCGCGGCCGCGTAGCTGCCGGCAGCCAGCTCGCCGCCGAGCGAGAAGGCCGCCCCGGCCGGCGTCCAGGACAGGGCCCGGGCCAGGCCGGTCAGGAAATCGCCGGAACCGGCGATTCCCCTCGCGATGCCCGCCACAATGGGCCCCGTGAGCACGAGCGGGATGAGGAAGGCGACGGAGCTGATGTCCTTGAAGCGCCGGGAGCTTGCCAGTCCGGCCGTGGCCGTGGTCACGACCTTGGAGAGAACGATGCAGCTCAGCACGCCCAGCACGGCACCGACGAGGGCGCCGGCTGCGGCCGGCAGGCTGCGGGACCAGGTGCCCACCGTGGCGAGCGCAACGAGTGAGGTTGCGAGACCCGGTATGCCGATCAGGCCGCCGAGCGCCAGCCCGGCCAGCAGCTTCGGCATGGGGACGGCAAAGGTGGTGAACCGGGCAGGGTCCAGCGTCATGTCCGCGGCGGAGACAGCGACGGGAATGATGGCCCAGCCCAGCAGCGCCGTGGCGCCGCCCAGGACCACCACGGTCTGGGCGAGTTCAATCTCCACCCCGCGCAGGACGAACAGCCCGGCAACGCAAACAGCCACGATTCCCAGGGCATACAGGGCGCCGATCCCGAGGCCCACCAGCTGCCACGGGCTGCGCCGGACGCTGTTGCGCAGCAGGGTCAGCTTGAGCCTCAGAAGGTGCGCAACCATTCCAGCCCTTCCGTGTGGTTCCGGCCGCCCACGAGCTGCACGAAGCGGTCCTCGAGGCTGGCGCCGGCGCGGACTTCCTCCACCGTCCCGGCGGCGAGGACCCGGCCGCCCGCGACGACTGCGACGTGGTCGCACATGCGCTGGACCAGGTCCATGACGTGGCTGGAGACGATGACCGTTCCGCCCGAGGAAACGTAGCGGTCCAGGATGTCGCGGATGTTCGCCGCGGAGATCGGGTCCACCGATTCGAACGGCTCGTCGAGGACCAGCAGCCGCGGGGCGTGGATCAGCGCCGAGGCCAGCGCGATCTTCTTGGTCATGCCGGCGGAGTAGTCCACCACCAGCGTGCCGGCGTCATTGGCCAGGTCCAGGGCAGCGAGCAGTTCCGCCACCCGGGACGCCACCATCTCCCGGTCCATCCCGCGCAGCAGGCCGGCATAGGTGACCAGCTGCTCGCCGCTGAGGCGGTCGAACAGCCGGACGCCGTCGGGCAGGATCCCCATCAGCTTCTTGGCCTCCAGCGGATGCTGCCAGACGTCGACGCCGTGGACCAGCGCGGTGCCGAAGTCCGGGCGCAGCAAGCCGGTCGCCATCGACAGGGTGGTGGTCTTACCGGCGCCGTTGGGCCCGACCACCCCGTAGAAGGACCCGGCCGGAACGTCCAGGCTGATGCCATCGACGGCGATTTTGTCGCCGAAGCGCTTGGCGAGGCCAAGCAGGGACAAGGCAGGCACCTGCAGGACAGCCGCCGGCGGCGAAGACGGACCGGGCGGGGCTGGCTGTCCCTGCTGGCCAGGGGGTTGGAATGTCATGACGCCAGACTAACCGCCGGACGGCGCGAAAAGGATAGTCCGCAAGGCGTACGTTTTCACTCGCGGGAACCGCGCAGCTGTTTCTGGAATGAATGCCGGTTCTGGAATGGATGCCGGTTCTAGAACGAATGCCGGGGCATGGCGCGCTCGTACTGCGGCGGCCACGCCAGGTCATGGCCGAGCTCAAACGCGGCCCGCAGCCACCAGTGCGGATCCCGCAGGGCGGCACGGGCGATGAACACGCCGTCCGCCTGGCCGGTGGCCACCGCGTGTTCGGCCTGCCCGGCGGACGTCAGGAGTCCCACCGTGCCGGTCCTGACCCCGGTTTCGCGCCGGATCCGTGCGGAGAACCCGGTCTGGTAGCCCGGGCCTACGGGAATCTGCTGGTGGGCCACGGCCCCGCCGCTGGAAACGTCCACCAGGTCCACCCCGCGCTCGGCGGCGGCAGCAGCCATCCGGACCGAGGCGTCGGCCTCGATCCCGCCCGGCGCCCAGTCCGAGGCCGAGATCCGCAGCAGCAGGGGCATGGAGTCCGGGATGACGGCGCGGACGGCGTCCACCACGGCAAGCGTCAATCGGTTCCGGCCCGCCTCGTCCCCGCCCCAGCGGTCCGTGCGGTCGTTGACCAGCGGGCTTTGGAACTGGTGCAGCAGGTAGCCGTGCGCGCCATGGATTTCGATCGTGTCGAACCCGGCATCGACGGCCCGCACGGCGGACGCGGCGAAATCGGCGATCACGCCGTCGATCTGCGCTTCCGTCATGGCCGACGGCGGCGCGTAGCCGTCGAATGCGCCGGTGCCAGGACCCACGGTGTCCCAGCCGCCCTCGGACGCCGGCACGCTGCCCACCTTGCCGGAGAACGGCCAGTAGGAGGACGCTTTCCGGCCGGCGTGCGCCAGCTGGGTGCCGATCTTGGTCTCCGCGGTGCCGTGGCGGTGCACGAAGGCGGTGATGCGTTCCCAGGCCGCGGCCTGGTCGTCGTTGTAGAGTCCGGCGTCGCGGGGGCTGATCCTGCCCGCGGCGTTGACGGCGTTGGCCTCGGTGAGGACCAGGGCCGCTCCCCCGGTGGCAAAGGAGCCCAGATGCATCAGGTGCCAGTCTGTGGGCACGCCCTCGCCCGTTTCGGGGTCGCAGCTGTACTGGCACATCGGGGACACCCAGCCACGGTGCTGCAGCCGCAGTGACCTTAGATCCAGCGGCGCAAAGAGTGCCGATCCCACTAGAACAGCACCCGGGCCAGCCCCTGGCGGGCCTTGGCGACGCGCTCGTCGCCGGTGCCGACGACGTCGAAGAGTTCAAGCAGCCGGACCCGGGCGGTCTCCCGTTCCGGGCCGAAGTTGCGGCCAATGAACGTCACGATCCGGCCAAGGCCGTCCTCGATGTGGCCGCCGGCGATATCCAGGTCCGCAACCCCGAGCTGGGCCTCGAGGTTGTCCGGTTCGTCGGCCGCGAGCCGGCGCAGGGCATCTGCCTCGGGCCCGGAGAGGGCCTGCAGGCGATCCATCAGTTCCACCTGCGCCAGGCCGGCCTTGGCCTCCGCGTCGGCGGGCATCTCGTTCAGGGCCTGCCGGTAGGCGGCGGCCGCGGCCGCGTAGTCGCCGGCCTCGATCGCATCGAACGCCGCCTGGTGCAGCGGCGGCAGCGGCGGCGCCTCCGGTTCCGCGCCAACCGGGCCGCCGGCGCCGATCCGTCCGGTCACGCCGTTGGTGGCCGCGACCTTGAGAAGTTCATCGAACAGGCTGCGTACCTGCTGTTCGTCCGCGCCTCCCTGGAAGAGCGGCACGGGCTGGCCTTTGACCACCGCGACGGCGGTCGGCACGGCCTGCACCTGGAAAGCCTGGGCAAGTTCCGGGAACACATCGATGTCCGCGGCCCCGAGGACCAGCCGGCCGTCGTAGCTCTCGACGATGCCTTCGAGGACGTCCACCAGCTGGCCGGAGCCTGGCGAATAGGAGGCCCAGAGGGCGATCACCACAGGCACCTGGGCCGAGAGGTCCACGAGCTCCTGGAAGTTGCCCTCGGTCACATCCACGCGCAACGGCCGGCCTGCGTGGTCGGCCGGGCCGGATGCCGGGGCCGCCGGGGCACCGGCAGAACCGGCGGAGCCCGCCGGGCCCGGGGCTGCGGCGCCGGGACGGGCAGGTCCCGGAGAACTCGGTGCCGGCCGCTGTTTCAGGGCGGAGAGATCGACGGCGCCGCGCAGGTTCAGCGGGCTGGCGGCAACTGGCGGGACCGGGCGGGAAGCTGGCGTAGTCATAGCTCCACTCTAGCCATTGAAGTCCCGCCCGGCGCCACCATGCCCGCCGGCGAAGGCTACTTGAAGGACGCCCCGACCAGGCCGCGGGTGGCGGCCACGAGCTTCATCGGGTCCGTGGAACCGGCCGGCGGAACATAGACAGCCACGGACTCTGCGAAGTCCAGCACCATGCCGGTGCTGGTCTCCTTGCCGCCGGCCAGGGCGGCCGCGTCGTCGCCGATGGTGAGCTTGTCCCCGTCAGCCTTCGGAGTGCCGTCGAACGAGAAGTTCAGCCGTCCCAGGACCAAGGCCCCGCCGTCAGCGGTTCGGAACACGACAGTGTTGTCCGCGGCCGCCTTGTGCGTGAAGGCGAAGGTGCCGTTGACGCCAGATTTGACGACGTCGGCCTGGTAGGCGAGGGTGTCCGCGATGTACGGGGAGGACTGGCCTTCGACGAGCTTGTCCTTGAAGGTGGAGTCGGCCTTGGTCAGGCGGTCACCGAGCCCGGCGAGGGCTTCGTCGCCGCTGTACGCGAGCCCGGTCTTGTCCGCGGGCGCCAGCGTCTCCGTACCGGCCCGGCCGATCCCCGGGAAGGTGGCACCCGGCTGCAGCGGGGTGCTGCTGACCAGCTTGTAGTTATCCCGCGGGGAGTCCTGGGTCAGGGTCAGCAGCTGCGGGACGACGTTGCCCTCGCCCTGCGTCACGGCCATGACCGAGCGCGGCCAGCTGCGCTTGTTGGTGACCACCGTGGTCAGCAGCTTGGTGGAGCGGACAGGCATGCGGGCTTCGTAGGAACCGACCTGCGAGCGGATCTTGTAGTTCTGTGTGCGCACCTGGAGTTCGGACTTGGCCACCCGCGGCGCCAGCTTGGCGGCGTCCTTGGCAGCGTCTCCTGCATCGACGGCACCGGCAACCTGTTCCAGGACGCGGCGGAACTGCGCGTCCAGCAGCACCGGCGCATCGCCGGTCTGGCCCTCACTGCCCGGGGTCGCGGCGTCTGAGGCCGGGGCACCGGAGGCGGGAGCACTGGAGGCCGGAGCACTGGGCGGCGGCGCGGGCGTCTGGCTGGCCTGGGCGGCCACTGACGTTCCGGCGACGGCGGCGGCGGCGGTCAGCACTGCCACCACGATGCCGGAACGGCGCACCGTGCCGGAGCCCTTCTTCTGGCCGGCCGCTGCTTTCTCCGGCGCTGTTTTTTCAGGGCCTGTTTTCTCCGGCGTGGCCGGCTGCGGTGCAGTTTCGGGTGCGGAGGTGCCGGGTGCGGCAGGATCCTGGGTGCTTTCCGTCGAGCCGTTGTCCCCGCGGCGTGCCGCTGCCTTGGCCTGCGCGCGGCGGGCGAACGTGCTGCCGCCGCCGGTGCCGCCCCCGGTGCGGTTGCCTGACTTCGGCTTGAGGACCAGCAGCGCCCCGCCGGCGATGATCAGCAGGCCGCCGAGCACCATGAGCGGAATGGCCCAGGGCGTGGAGGTGTCGTTCGGGAAAGTCATCGTGATGGAGCCCGGGGCGGTCTTGGTGCCGTCCGCGGCGAGGAGCAGCGACCAGTCGCCGTCGGCCGGCGCGTTCCACGAGTAGTCCATTTCGCCGGTGGCGTTCTCGGTGGTGACCCAAAGATCCGATCCGGCGGGCGACGGCGCGGTAGCTTCGCCGTCGGTATGCGTCAGCTGCAGCGCCTTGCCGTCCTCGGAGACGCCGGCGACGGTGTTGTGGGCCGTCTTACCCACCCAGGCGTCGACGTCGTCCGGGCGTCCCGCGGCCAGCAGGAAGGCCCCTTCACCCTTGACCGTGATCTTCACGGTCCCGGAGTGCAGAGTCTTCAGCTTCTGGTCGAAGACGGTCAGCGGCGCGGCGGTGCCGGTCGGAGCGGTGGCCGTAATCGTCTCCGGGGGAGCCCAGAACGTCTTCTGGCCAATCCCGGCCAGGAGTGTCAGGAGGCCAAGCAGCACCAGGGCGACTGCAGTCTTGAAACGCAAAATACTACCTATCATCAGCGGACAGTTAGCTTCAATAGTAACCATTTTGTTACCCGCGAGTCAGATCGGGGACCCGGACGGCCCCCGGCGGCGGTGCCCGCGGGGGCGTTCTTCCCCTCTGGTGACAAGCCTGCTGATAGTGTTTGCGGTGATCATCACACCAGTGCCGCCAGTGTGGCGCAGCAAGGAATTAAGGGCATTTAACGCAGTGACTGAACATACGGATTCGTCCTCCGCCGGACCAGAAGAAGCGCAGGAATCCGACAGCCAGGAACCCGGCCCCGAACAACCCGTTTCCAGTCCCCGGCCTACAACCTCCCGGCCCCGGATTGCCGCGGCAAATGTCCTTCTGTCCGCGGCCCGGCGCCTGCGCCAGCCCCTGCCCGGAGCCCAGCCGAGAATCCGCTTCGAGATGCCCCCGGAGCATGAGGCCGGGGACGCGGAGACGTCCGCGGCCGATGCCCGCTTCGGCAGTCCCGGTCCGCGCATGTCGGCCCAGCACCCCTTGTACATGGGCTTTATGGGCACGGTCGGCGTCGGCTTCGCCCTCCTGGTCTACTGGATCGGATCAAATACGACGCAGCTGCTTTTGTGGATCATCACGGCGCTCTTCATCACCCTCGGCCTGGACCCGGTAGTGCGGTGGCTCGAACACCGGAATGTCCCCCGCGCCGCCGGCATCCTCCTGTCCGTGTCCACCCTGGCACTGGGCGTCGCCGCATTTTTCGCCACCCTGATCCCCACGATCGTGCAGCAGGTGACGCAGATCGTGCAGCAGGCGCCCAAGTGGGTCCAGGACTTCATTGACTCGGACTTCTTCCGGAGCATTGACAGCCAGTTCGGCATCCGGGACCGCATCAGCCAGGAGCTGGAGAAGTTCGTCAACAACCCGGACGCCATGGGCGGCATCTTCGGCGGCGTTGTGGGCTTCGGCTCCACCGTGGCAAACGGGATCTTCGGTGCCCTGATCGTGCTGGTCCTGAGCCTGTACTTCCTCGGCGCCCTCCCTGCGATGAAGAAATGGGGCTACCGGCTCGCGCCGCGCTCGCGGCGGGCCCGGGTAGAAGCCCTGTCCGAGGAAATCACCGGTTCGGTGGGCAACTACGTGATCGGCCAGGCCGCCGTGGCAGTGCTGAACGCGACGTTCGCGTTCATTGTGATGTCGATCATCGGAGTGCCTTTTGCAACGCTGCTGGCGTTCGTGGTGGCCCTGCTGGCCTTCATCCCCCTCGTGGGCGGCATGATTGCCGGGTGCCTGGTGACGCTCGTTGCCCTAACCGCCGGCTGGCAGACCGCGCTCGTCTTCGCTATCTGCTATTTCGCGTACCTCCAGTTCGAGGCCTACTTCATCTCTCCGCGGATCATGCAGAAGGCCGTGGCGGTGCCGGGCGCCGTCGCCGTCATCTCTGTGATCGCGGGCGGCAGCCTCCTGGGCGTCCTCGGAGCCTTGATCGCCATTCCCACTGCGGCGGCCATCATGCTGCTGGTCAAGGAAATCCTCATCGCGCGCCAGGACAGCCGCTGACGGGGCTCCCCTGTCGGGTTTTCGCACTGAGACAGGACAGCCGCACCGTGGTCCACGGTGCGGCTGTCCTGTTTCAATGCGATTTTCTCTTTTTGCGCCGTTGGCGGCTCAGGCGTGTGCCGTGGCGACCGGTCCGTCCCATTCCTGCGGCAGCACCGTTTCGGCACCGCCTGTGGCGCCGCCGGGGATGACCTCGTCCACGATTTCGTTGAGAACCCGCCCGGCGTACTTCTCCCCCACCCACAGGTGTTTGGCGCCGTCGACCCCCACCACCTGCGCCTGCGGCACCAGCGCGAACCTCGCGGCCGCAGCCGCCGGCTGCAGGTAGTCGTCGTGCTCGGGGACCAGGACCTTCAGCGGCTTGCCGGCCTCGGCCCATTCCTTCAGGTGCACGTCTGTGGCCCGGTGCAGCGGGGGCGAGAGCAGCACAGCCCCCTCGATTTCCGAGGCGACGGGCTCGGCGGCGCCGTACATCAGGGCCAGCTCGGTGCCGAAGGACCAGCCGACCAGCCACCGGTTCGGCAGGCCGCGGTCCACGGCGAACTGCACCGCGGCCTCGACGTCGAGACGCTCGCCTACGCCTTCCTCGAAGGCTCCCCCGCTGGTTCCCCGCGGCGATGAGGTGCCGCGTGTGTTGAAGCGCAGGACGGCGATTCCCGCGAGGGCGGGCAGCCGGTAGGAGGCCTTGCGGTAGACGTGCGAATCCATGAAGCCGCCGTGCGTCGGCAGCGGGTGCAGCGTGATGAGTGTTGCCTTGATTCCGCCGGTTTCCGGGACGGCGAGCTCGCCCACCAGCCGGTGCCCGTCCGACGTGCGGAGTTCGACGTTCTCGCGGCGGGCCGGCAGGACCGTGGAGGCACGGATGACAGTGGGAGCAGAGGGCTGGGTGAAGACGTACGACGCGGGATCAAAGCTCATGCTGACCAGCTTAGCGATACCGGTAGCTCCGCGAAGTCCAGCAGTTGCTGTGCCAGTGGCGCCGCTCGGCGAGACCCGCGGCGGCGCCAAAGAGGTGGTCCTCGGACCAGACCACCAGGTGGGCGATTCCCGGCAGCACGGCGGTGGAGCAGCCAGGGCAGATGTAGGTCTTCTCGGCGCGGCCCGCGGTGATGGGGCGGACCATCCATTCGCCGTCCGGTGCGCTCTCCCGGCGGGCGAAACCCGAGCGGGCGCGCTCCAGGTCAAGTTCCGGCGCCGGGCCGTGCTTGGCTCCGGCGGCTTTGCTCTTTCCGGGCACTGTGCCCTTGCCGGAGCCTGTCTTCGCAGAACCGGCGCGGCGGGGTCGGTTGGAACGGGGCATGCCTCCATTCTGCCCCAGTCCGGCTGCCGCTCATTGCCGCCCCGCCAAGCCGCCGCCCGCGCAGGCGGTAGAGTTGACCGGGTGCGTTTAGTCATAGCCCGCTGCTCCGTTGATTACGTCGGCCGCCTCAAAGCCCACCTGCCGCTGGCCACCAGGCTGTTGCTGGTCAAGGCCGACGGTTCGGTCCTGGTCCATTCCGACGGCGGGTCCTACAAGCCGCTGAACTGGATGAGCCCTCCTGCGTCCCTGCGGGTCTCCACACCGGATGAGGTCGACGTCGAGGTCGGCGTCGTCGAACAGTGGACGGTCCAGTCGGCCAAGACCGATGACCGGCTCATCATCAACATCCACGAGCAGCTGCACGATACCTCCCACGAACTGGGCCAGGACCCCGGCCTGATCAAGGACGGCGTCGAGGCGGACCTCCAGCGGCTCCTGGCCGCCCAGATCGAACTGCTGGGCACCGGGTTCTCGCTGATCCGCCGGGAGTACTTCACCGCGATCGGCCCCGTGGACATCCTGGCCCGGGACGCGGACGGCGCCACCGTGGCCATTGAGCTCAAGCGCCGGGGCGACATCGACGGCGTCGAGCAGCTCACCCGGTACCTGGAACTGCTGAACCGGGACCCGCTGCTGGCCCCGGTCCGGGGAATCTTCGCAGCCCAGCAGATCAAGCCGCAGGCCAAGGTCCTCGCCAAGGACCGCGGAATCGACTGCGTGACCCTGGACTACGACGCCATGCGCGGCGTTGACGACAGCGAATCCCGGCTCTTCTAAGCACCCCGCGGCAGGCTTTCCGTGGCGGCGATTCGCGTTAAGACGTTCTTTGCACAATTTTTATGCAATTCTTCCGTTCGCCCGTTGACCTGACGCAAGTGTCATGAAATTCTTATACGAGTCTTTGTGTAGGTGTTTTTTCATGCTCGCAAGACATGTTGCGAGCGTGAAGCTCCTGCCGCCACGGTCCGTGAATCCGGTTCCGTTGCCAAAGGTTCTTCTCGCAGAGTGACCAAGTCCGGTGCGAAGTGCGCCGGATTTATTCAAGATCCACAATGAGGAGAAACAAATGGCTCAGGGAACCGTCAAGTGGTTCAACGCAGAAAAGGGCTTCGGCTTCATCACCCCGGATGACTCCGATGGCGATGTCTTCGTTCACTACTCCGAGATCCAGACCGGTGGCTTCAAGACCCTCGACGAGAACCAGCGTGTTCAGTTCGAGATCGGCCAGGGCGCCAAGGGCCCCCAGGCCACCGGCGTAACGCTGGTCTAGTCTGCCGCCGGGAAGTGCTTTAGGGCATTTCCGGCACCAGGAATGATCCCCGGCATTTGTGCCGGGGATCATTTTTTTGTGCATTCTTGGGCGCGGCGTTTCAGCTTGTCCGCATTGACCCGGATGCATTCTTCAGCCGAATTCCGCACTAACCCCGGGCACTAACCCGCCGGGCCCTGCCTAACGCACCAAAGTGCGCAGCAGGCGGGCACTTTGCCGGACGGACAACCCTGGAAGGTACGCGCGGCTCAGGGCCCGGCCCATCGCCGGCAATTGCAACGGATCCTGGTAGTAGAGGTACAGCGTGCGGTAGTCCGGTTTGAAACGCGACTTGAAGGTTGCCAGCGAGCGGAAGCCGTAGACGGGTTCCAGGGCCCTGCCCACCACGTCCAGGATCCCGGCCAGCCCCTCCGGCCCGGCGTCGCTGCCGCCTGAGTCGCTGCCGGAGTCGCCTCCGGAGTCGCCGCCGCCGGCACTGTCTCCGTCACGGTCCTTCGCCAGCGGCGAGCCGGACAGGGAGATCACCTCAACCGTGCGCTTGAGCTCCAGCACGGCGGAAGCAATGAGGAACTCCATGACACCGGGGAACGCGTCGCCGCGCCGGCGCATGAAGTCCAGGGTCCAGCTCACGAGCTGTCCGTCCGCGTACACCGGCAGCCAGCTCGTAACGCCCTGCACGCGTCCGGAGGCGTCCACCGCCAGGCAGCACAGCACCTCGTCGTCGTCGAGCTCGTCGATGCTGCCGAGCGTGAAGCCCATCTCCGGCACGTGCTTTTGCGCCGCCCACTCTTCGGAGACCTCGCTGAGCTGGGTCCGCAGAGGGGCCGGGAATTCGCTGTAGCGCCCCCATACGGCCTGGACACCGGTCTTCGCGGCACGGTTCAGGGCGGTGCGGACGTTTTGCCATTCCTTGCCCTTGAACTCGAGTTCGCGCACGGCGAGCCTGGTTTCCTGGGCCACGGCCACGCGGCGGAATCCGCGGGCCCGGAGCATAGGCCAGAGGCCGGCGGTGCAGGAGTAGAAACACGGGATCAGGGCGTGTTCGGCGCAGTAGCGCATGAAACCCGCCGCGGTCTCCTCGTGGAGGGCGGCGGATCCGAACGGGCCCGCCAGCGTCAGGGCCACGTTGCCGTGCTGCTGATAGGCCACGCCGCCGCGCCGGTCCGGCGTAAACCAGTATTTGTTCGGTTCCCAGAGCGCCATCCAGGACAGTGAGTCCCCGCCTTGGCGGATCAGGTCACGGGCCGTGTCCCGGTCCCCGGAGCCGACGTCGGTGCTGTGTCCGGTACCGTGCAGCCGCCGCCGCAGCACCAGCCAGACCGCCGCCAGGGCCACCCCCCAGAAGATGATGCCGGCATAGGCGAACAGAAATGACTCGACGGCGTTGCGGTTCTGGAACAACCTGCTGTAGGCGCCCGGAATGGGCAGCGGCAGGTACTGCCGGGCGAGCTCCGCCGCGAGGCCCAGCACTCCCCCGTCGCGGTCCATCCCGCCGGCGGCGAGCCAGGCCACCGAATAGGCCCCGGCGAGCACCAGCCACGTGCCCCCGACCACGATGCCCAGGATCCGCCTGGCCCGCGGAGCAGTCTCGACCCGGAACTGCCGGCGGTTAAGCCAGAGCAGCACAACGAGCAGCAACGGGACGGCCACGAGCGGAAGGACGCGGACGAAGCCGGAGCCCATCACGGCCGTGTGCGGCTGGCTGGCGTAGTGCGGAATCCGGGCGAACAGGGCCAGGTACACGGCGGCCAGGGCTGTCACGCCAAGCTGGACGATGATCGCGATCCGCAGGGCCAGGCGGCGGCCCTGCCGCATGCCGTCCGCACAGATCAACAGCAGGACCACCGGGACAACCGCCAGCGCAAGGCCCAGCGGACCGGCGAGTCCGGCGCGGCCGGCCTCCAGGCAGCTGACGTCCACCGTCCCGCCGCAGTTTTCCTCCAGCTGGCCCAGCGTGGGCAGCGGGTTCAGCACGACGTCGCGCAACAGGGCCAGGGGCCCGGTGGGGCTGCTGACGGCGGCCGTGAGGATCGGCCCCACCGCGAAGATCGCGACCGTGAGGGCCAGCAGGTTGCGGGTCTCGCGTCCGGTTGAACGGTGCCGGTGCAGGGTCCCCCGGTCGCCCTGGATCCACCAGCCCGCGGCCAGGCCGGCAAGGGCACCGGCGAGCCCAACCACTGTCTCCGGATGCCCGACGTAGAGCACCAGCAGCAGGGACGCGGACAGGCCGGCGGTCCGCAGCCTGCGTTGCCACAGCGTGGGCAGCAGGCCGCTGGCGGCCAGGGCCACGGCCAGGACGGCGGCGTAGGGGCCAATCAGCCGGGCGTTGACCATGAGCCCCAGCCAGCCGTCGCCGATATACCGGGCCAGCTGGGTAACCAGCAGGAACACCGTCACAGCAGCGAACTGGCCTACAAAGAAGAATACGGCCGTCCGCAGGGTCCCCAGATGCCGTTCAGCGAGACCCAGAAGCAGGAGGATCATCAGTGATGCGGCCAGGTAGGCCAGCAGGTTGGTGGCGAAGAACAGCGAGGTGAACAAGGACCACCAATGCCCCGCTTTCAGCCCCGAAGCGTTGACGGACGCTATAGGCAACAGGGCGTCGGGCGGGCCCGACAGGAAGCTGCCCGTCACGGCCCCGACACCGAGGAAGGCCGCGAGGACCGCCAGCGTGAAGGGTACGGCACGGAAGTGCGCCAGCGTCCGGCGCAAGCTCTGGCGCCAGACACCCTGCAACGGCGGGATCTCCGGCCCTGGGCCCGCCGCGGTCCGGTTACTCCCGGTCTTGGCCTGGCTCATGGCGCGATCCCCCAGCGTCGGGCCAGGAAGTCCAGGCCGCCGGGAAGGCCGCCGGATGCCACGTCCCAGGAGTGCCCAGCGTTGGCGATCCGGTGTGTTTCAACGCTGAACCCGGCACGGCGTGCCGCCTCGGAGAGCACGTCCATGTAGCCGGTGAACTGCGGATCGCGGTCTCCGGCGGCGAAATACACGCCGTGGCCGTCGAAGCGGTGTTCCGCCATGACGCGCAGCGGGGTCAGCTGGTCGAAGGCCGCGGCGTCGGCGCCGAAGGAGGCCTCAATGGTCTTGGCCCGCACCTTCGCGAGGGCCGGCTCCTCCTCGCTGGAGAAGGCCAGCGCCGCGCTGTAGACGCCGGGATGCCTCGTGACCATCTGCATGGCGCACGTGCCGCCGAAGGAGAAACCGCCCGCGGCCCACCGGCGGGGATCCGGGTCAACGTCGAGCGTGCGCTTGATCCAGTCCGGAACGTCCCGCGCCAGGAAGGTGTCCGCCTGGGCAATCCGGCTGTCCATGCACAGCGTGTTTCCCGACGCCGAGCCGTTGGGATCGACCACCACCGTTACGGGCGCCACCCCGGCGTGCTCCGCGGCGAACCGGTCGAGCCGGCTCCGGAGTGCGCCGCCGGTCAGCCAGTCGGCAGGACCGCCCGGCTGGCCGGAAAAGAGGACCAGCACCGGCAGCGCAGGCCGGGGGGAACCCAGGTAGGCCGGAGGGAGATAGACGTAGGCGTCCCGGCTCTGGAAGCCGGAGACGGTGCCCGGGATGACCGCCTTGCGGATGACGCCGTCGGGAAGGTGGTCCGGCGCCTGCCAGTGGGTGAGCCCGGTGGCGGCAGGGGCGCCGGCGGCGCGCGTCAGGCCGGCCTCGAGCGGCTGGATCCGGGCGACGGCCGCTCCGGTGAGGTCGCCGACAGTGTGGTTCAGGCCGAAGTAGATGTTGATCTGGACGGCGGACAGCGCGAGGACGGCCAGGAAGGCGGCCGTGGCTGCTGCGCTTGAACGCCAGCGATGGCTACGGCCCGGATTAGTGCCGGTCGGATTAGTGCCGGTCGGATTAGTGCCGGTCCGTCCGCGGCCCCAAAGTCCAAGCAGGCGCATGAGCCACAGCAGCAGGGCGAGGACGCCGGCAACGGACCAGGCCAGGGTCTCCCACGGCAGTTCGGCAGGGAAGACGGTGACGGCGTAGAGCAGGAACCAGTGCACGGCCGCGACGAGCGCCGCGGCGAGCAGGGTCATGGCAGCCGCGACGGCCACGGCCGCGCCGGGAGCGCGGCGGCCCGTGCGCCGGAAACCCGTGTGCCGGAGGGCAACGTGCGTCAGGAGGTAGGCCAGGCCCGCCGCGGCGGCTGCCCACACGATCCACACCACCGGGCCGTCGACCAGGCTAAGGCCATCGAGGTAGTCCACCGGGGCTAGCGCCAGGTGCCGACGCCGATGACGGGTCCGGCCTCAAGCCAGGATGACAACCCTGTGTAGGCATCGAATCGCATGGCCAGGAGGACCTGCTGGCCCTCGTAGCGGAGCTCCACGATGACGGCGTCGGGCTGGACCTTGAGGAGCTCGGATTCGGTCGGCTTGCGCCGGCCAAGCAGCTCCAGCGAACTGCGCCGGAAGGTGTGCTTGGGGCGGACGCTGAGTGAGACCAGGCGGAACCATTCGAGGTCGTTGTCCTGATAACGACAAACCCCCATCTGCCAGCTGTTTCCAGCCGTGCAGATGGAGGCGTCCACCGTGCCCAGGGCGCGCCGCAGATTGAAGCGGCGCACCCCCGAAAGGCACAGTGCAAATACCAGCAACCCAAACGCAGTTGCCAGGACGATGAACGGCAAACCAATATCGTTCATCAAGGTCGTGCTAGCGGATCCCCGCAGTAGCCGCTTCGCCCATTTGGGCGTTGTCAGCAACAATGACCACCCTGTTGTTGTCGACAGAGAAGAATCCCCCGTCAACAACTACAGCGATGCGGTCACCGGATACCGGCTCGATTGCCAGCTCACCTTCGGCCAGAATCGCCAGCAGGGGCGAGTGGCCGGGCAGGATTCCGATTTCACCATCGCTGGTGCGGGCCTTGACCATCTTGGCCGCTCCGGACCACACAAAGTGGTCCGCTGCGACAATCTCAACCTCAAGCTCAGCCATATTACTTGGTCTGTTCCTGGATCTTGGCCCACTGGCGCTCGACGTCGTCCAGGCCACCGACGTTGAAGAACGCCTGCTCTGCAACGTGGTCAAGGTCGCCGTCGCAGATAGCGGTGAAGCCTTCCACAGTGTCCTTGATGGACACGGTGGAGCCCTCGACGCCGGTGAACTGCTTGGCGGTGTAGGTGTTCTGCGAGAGGAACTGCTGGATGCGGCGTGCACGGGACACGACGATCTTGTCTTCTTCAGAGAGTTCGTCAACGCCGAGGATGGCGATGATGTCCTGAAGTTCCTTGTTCTTCTGCAGGATCTGCTTGACGCGGACGGCCGTGTTGTAGTGGTCGTGGCCGATGTACTGCGGATCCAGGATCCGGGAGGTCGACGTCAGCGGGTCAACGGCCGGGTACAGACCACGGGAAGCGATTTCACGGGAAAGTTCCGTGGTCGCGTCGAGGTGTGCGAAGGTCGTGGCCGGAGCCGGGTCGGTGTAGTCATCTGCGGGAACGTAGATGGCCTGCATCGAGGTGATGGAGTGGCCCTTGGTGGACGTGATGCGCTCCTGGAGGAGGCCCATCTCGTCAGCCAGGTTGGGCTGGTAGCCCACGGCCGACGGCATGCGGCCGAGGAGGGTGGAAACCTCGGAGCCTGCCTGGGTGAAGCGGAAGATGTTGTCGATGAAGAGCAGCACGTCCTGGTTCTGCACATCGCGGAAGTACTCCGCCATGGTCAGGGCGGACAGTGCAACGCGCAGGCGCGTTCCCGGCGGCTCGTCCATCTGGCCGAACACAAGGGCGGTGTCCTTGAGGACGCCGGCCTCTTCCATTTCGACCCAGAGGTCGTTACCTTCACGGGTACGCTCGCCGACACCGGCGAACACCGAGGTGCCGCCGAAGTTGCGGGCAACACGGGTGATCATTTCCTGGATCAGCACGGTCTTGCCGACGCCGGCACCACCGAACAGGCCGATCTTGCCACCCTTGATGTACGGGGTGAGGAGGTCGATCACCTTGATGCCGGTTTCCAGCATCTCGGTGGAGCCTTCCAGGGTCGCGAAGGCCGGAGCCTTGCGGTGGATAGGCCAGCGTTCGCTGATCTGGAGTTCGGACTCGGCAACGTCGAGGGGCTGGCCCAGCACGTTGAAGATGTGGCCTTTGACGCCGTCGCCCACGGGCACGGAGATCGGGGCACCGGTGTCCACCACGTTGGTACCGCGGACAAGTCCGTCGGTGGCCTGGAGGGAGATGGCACGGATCAGGTTGTCACCCAGGTGCAGGGCAACCTCGAACGTGATGGTTCGGGTCTCACCGTTGAGAGTGATCTCGGTGGTGAGTGCGTTGTAAATCGAGGGGATTGCGTCAGCCGGGAATTCGACGTCGACAACCGGGCCAATAACACGTGCAATACGACCGGTAGCACCGGACGTTGCGGCTACGTGATCGGTAGCAGTGGCAGTCATCTCTCTCACTTCACTCAGTAGATGGCGTGGGGTTAAGTTTATCTTTTGGTGCAGGTACAGCTGGATCCGGGCTCGTGCTGGCTAGGACGCGGACAACGCGTCGGCACCGGCAACGATTTCGGAAAGCTCCTGCGTAATTTCAGCCTGACGGGCAGTGTTGCGCAGACGCGTGTACTTCTTGATGAGATCCGTCGCGTTGTCGCCGGCGGACTTCATCGCACGCTGGCGGGCTGCGAGCTCGGAAGCTGCTGCCTGCAACATGGCGGCGAAGATACGTGATTCGATGTAGCGCGGCAGCAGGGCATCGAGAACCTGCTCCGTTTCCGGCTCGAATTCGTAGAGGGGCAGCAGGTCCGATTCGGACGCGGCTTTCTCTTCGACAACCTCGAGCGGCAGCAGACGGACGACCGTCGGCTCCTGGGTCACCATCGACTTGAAGCGGGTGTAGACGACGTGGATTTCGTCGACGCCGCCCTCTTCGTAGGCGTTAGCGAATTCGGCCAGCAGTGCTTCACTAACTTCGCGCGCGGTCGCAAACTCCGGTGCATCCGTGTTGCCGGTCCATACGCGAGCGTATTCACGGTTCCGGAAGTCGAAGTACGCCTGCGCCTTGCGGCCGACCAGGAACGTCTTGACTTCCTTACCTTCCCCGTGGAGCAGCTCGTTGAGGCCTTCGGCCTGCTTGAGGACACTCGCCGAGTAAGATCCCGCGAGGCCACGGTCCGAGGTGATGACCAGGACGGCGGCCCGGCGGATCTGCGCCGGCTCGGTGACCAGGGGGTGGTCGATTTCGCTCTGGCTTGCGACAGCAGAAACGGCACGCGTGATCGCGTTCGCGTAAGGCAGTGAAGCTGCTACGCGTGCGCGGGCCTTGCCGATGCGCGAGGTAGCGATCAGTTCCATCGCCTTGAAGATCTTGCGCATCGACGTCGTCGAGCTGATCTTCTGGCGGTAGACCCGGATCTGGGCTCCCATACTTATCCTTTCCTAAGATCCCGATGGCCGGGACTGCCGGAACCCGTGCGGGTCCCGGCAGTCCCTGCCAGCGAAACTAGCGCTTCTGCTTGACGATTTTTTCCTGGTCGACCTGATCCTCGCCGATGGGGGCGTGCTCCTCGTGCCCCGCACCGACCAGGAGGTTGTCTCCCTCGCCGAAGAAGCCCTTCTTGAAGTCCACGATTGCGGTCTTCAGTGCTTCAGCGGTGTCATCGTCCATGACGTTGGTCTGGGCCAGCGTCGTCAGGATGGAGGACTTGTGCTTGAGGTGCTCCAGGAACTCGGTCTCGAAGCGGTTGATGTCTTCAACCGGAACCTCGTCCAGGTGGCCGTTGGTGCCGGCCCAGATGGAGACGACCTGGTTCTCGACCGGGAACGGCGAGTACTGGCCCTGCTTGAGCAGTTCCATCAGGCGTGCACCGCGGGTCAGCTGCTGGCGCGATGCGGCGTCCAGGTCCGAGGCAAACATGGCGAAGGCCTGCATGTCGCGGTACTGGGCCAGTTCCAGCTTCAAGGTACCGGAGACCTTCTTCATGGACTTGACCTGGGCGGCGCCACCAACACGGGAGACGGACACACCGACGTCGACAGCGGGGCGCTGGTTGGCGTTGAAGAGGTCCGACTGCAGGAAGATCTGGCCATCGGTGATGGAGATCACGTTGGTCGGGATGTAGGCGGAAACGTCGTTTGCCTTGGTCTCGATCAGCGGCAGACCGGTCATCGAGCCTGCACCGAGCTCGTCGGAGAGCTTGGCACAACGCTCCAGCAGACGGGAGTGCAAGTAGAAGACGTCGCCCGGGTAGGCTTCGCGTCCCGGCGGGCGGCGGAGCAGCAGTGACACTGCACGGTAGGCCTCGGCCTGCTTGGACAGGTCATCGAACACGATGAGGACGTGCTTGCCGCCGTACATCCAGTGCTGGCCGATGGCCGAGCCGGCGTACGGTGCCAGGTACTTGAAGCCTGCGGGGTCGGACGCCGGGGAAGCCACGATCGTGGTGTATTCCAGGGCGCCGTTGTCCTCGAGGGTCTGGCGGACGGCTGCGATCGTGGATGCCTTCTGGCCGATCGCCACGTAGATGCAGCGCACCTGCTTCGTCACGTCTCCGGAAGCCCAGTTGGCCTTCTGGTTGATGATCGTGTCGATCGCAATGGCGGACTTGCCGGTCTGGCGGTCACCGATGATCAGCTGGCGCTGGCCGCGGCCGATCGGGATCATGGCGTCGATAGCCTTGAGCCCGGTCTGCATCGGCTCGTGGACCGACTTACGCTGGGTCACGCCGGGTGCCTGGAGTTCCAAGGCACGGGTGGTCTCGGCCTTGATCTCGCCGAGGTCATCGATGGGCTGGCCCAGCGGGTCAACCACGCGGCCGAGGAAGGCGTCGCCAACGGGCACGGACAGAACCTGCCCGGTGCGGTGGACTTCCTGGCCTTCTTCGATTCCGGTGAAGTCACCGAGGATGATGACGCCGATCTCGCGGACGTCGAGGTTCTGGGCCAGGCCCAGCGTGCCGTCTTCGAAGCGAAGCAGCTCGTTCGCCATGACCGAGGGAAGGCCCTCAACACGGGCGATGCCGTCACCTGCGGTTGTTACACGGCCGACCTCTACGCGCTCTGCGTTTCCGGGTTCGTAGGACGCCGCGAACTCGTTCAACGCATTACGGACGTCGTCGGCGTTGATGGTCAATTCGGCCATCTGCAGTCCCTGCTCTCCTGTTTTCGTGATCATCGTTGCTCACGATGACCGGGGTTTCTTGTCGTTAGGTTGTGCTTGTCCGGCTAGCCGGCAAGCTGACGCTGGAGCTGGCCCAGGCGGCCGGCGACCGAAGCGTCAACCACTTCGTCACCTACCTGGATCCGGATGCCACCGATCAGTGCCGGGTCAACATTCATGTTGATCTTGAGCTCGCGCCCGTAAAGGGCGTTCAGCCCCGCCTGCAGGCGGCTGATCTGCGTCTCCGTCAGCGGACGGGTGACGTCGACCGTTGCAATCCAGCGCTGCTGGCGCTTGGCGGCAAGCTCGGCGAAACGGCGGACCAGCCTGGTGACCTTAAGCCCGCGCGGAGCCGTGACGGCCTGCCCGATCAGGACTTTCGCTTCCTCGCTCGCACCGGGTACGAGTTTGTCGGCGAGGGACACCTTGGCGGCCGGGCTGGCCTGCGGCTCGGACAGAGCACGCTGGACCTCGTGGCTGGACTCAACGGCCTGGTTGAAGGAGAACAGATCGTTCTCCAGCAATTCCAGTCCGCTGAGCCCGGAGGCAGAGACGGCCGACTTGTTCTCGGCAACAGCGATGACCACCGAAGCGGCAAGAGTCTCGAGTGCATCGCCGATATCCCGTGCCGATGCCCAGCGGGAGCTGGCCAGTCCGGCTGCGATTTCAACAGCGTCAGCGGATACTTTTCCGCCGAAGAGCTGCTTGACCAGCGCCGACTTTTCGTCACCGCTGCGGGACGGGTCAGTCAAAGCACGGCGCAAGCCGGCCGAGCTGTCCACGGTTCCCAGGATTCCGAAGAGTTCCTTTGCCAACTGCAGCGACGCGGTGGGAAGCTTGGCCTCCAGTGCCGCCAGCGCAGCGGCCAGCGATTCGCTCGATACACCTGCCATTACTTAGCTACACCCGCGTTCTGGTTCTCCAGATCTGCCAGGAAGCGGTCCACCACTCGGGCCGACCGTGCATCGTCGCTCAGTGCCTCGCCGACGATGCGGCTCGCCAGCGTCGTGGCCAGCGTGCCAACCTCCGCGCGGAGCGACACAACGGCCGCCTGGCGCTCGGATTCGATCTGCGTGTGGGCCTGCGCGGTGATGCGGGCAGACTCGGCAGCCGCCTTCTCCTTCAGCTCTGCAAGGATCTGGGCGCCTTCGGCGCGTGCTTCCTCGCGGATGCGGTTGGCTTCGGTGCGGGCTTCCGTGAGCTGCGCCTTGTACTCTTCGAGCGCTGCGGAGGCCTCGGCCTGAGCCTTTTCGGCCTTGGCGATACCGCCCTCGATGGCTTCGGCCCGCTCTGCGAAGGTCTTCTCGAACATCGGGACAACGTACTTGACCACGATGAACAAGAGGAGCGCAAAGCCGGCGAAGACGACAAGCATTTCCCAAGGATTGGGAACGAGGGGGTTAGTACCGCCTTCGGTGGCGGCTGAGATGATCGCTTGATTCATATTTCACCCGTCCTTATCTACTCGGTTCTGGATGTTCGGTTGTTCTGTTTACTTAAGAACGAACGCGAAGACCAGGCCAAGGATGGCGAGGGCTTCAGTCAGCGCGAGGCCGAGGAATGCGATCGGCTGCAGGACGCGCTGGGCTTCCGGCTGACGTGCCACACCGTTGATGTAAGCGGCGAACACGAGACCCACACCGATACCACCGCCGATGGCGGAGAGGCCGTAGCCGATGAGGTTGAGGGAGCCGTTGATGGAGCCTTCCATTTTTCTTCCTTTCAAGATGCCACCCATGTGGCAGGTTGTTTGGGTTGCTTCATCCCCGTGAGGGGAAGACTATGTTGTGCCGGCTGGGGTTGTGCCTTCTGGCGTGTGCGCCTGAAGGCCTTCGCCTAGTGGCTGTCGGCGTGCAGCGCGCCTTCGATGTAGATCGCGGTCAACAGCGTGAAGACGTAGGCCTGCAGCACCATGATCAGCGCTTCGAGCATGTACATGGCGATCGCACCGCCAAGGACGAGTACGGACGCGCCCTTGAGGAGGACGTTTTCCTGCATCACGAGGTATTCGATGCCCGCACCGGAGATCATGATGATCAGGTGGCCGGCCAGCATGGTGGCGAACAGACGAAGGCTGTGCGTGACCGGGCGGACCAGGAAGTTGGAGATGATCTCGATCGGTACGACGATCGGGAGAATGTAGAACGGCACACCGGACGGAACCGTGGCCAGCTTGAAGTACTTCAGGCCGCTCTTCCGGATGCCGACGGCGATCCAGGTGACATACACGATCGCGGCGAGCACGTAGGCACCGCCGACGTGCGAGAAGGTGGGAAGCTGGATCAGCGGGATTGCACCGTAGATGTTGTTCACGAGGATGAAGAAGAAAAGCGTGAACAGCAGCGGGACATACTTCATGAAGTCCCGGCCGCCGATAATGTCCTTGGCGATGCTGTTGCGGACGAAGCTATAGGCGGCCTCGCCAGCGAACTGCAGCTTGCCGGGAACCAGCTGCTGCTTCCGTGCAGCGATCACAAAGAATGTACCGATAATGACGACCGACAGGATTACCAGCAGCATCTGCTTGGAAAATCCGTCGGCAGCACCCCAGGGGATGATAGCCGGCAGGTGAAGTTCTTCAATTCCAGGAGGCGTGAAGGTTCCTGAATCTTGGGCCGGGAGCGCAAGCGCGATCAACGCGTTTCCTCTCTGCAGTGTCCATCATTGGGCGTTGGGCGGGGACCGGCGACATTGGTGCCCGCCTCTCCCCCTGTGAAATTATTTGGCATTACTGTTCCTCGTCCTGGGACGGGCCACGTGCAGCAGTGCCGTCATCAGCTGAAGTTCTGTTACTGGTGAGGCCGTGCATATGAGAAAGATAGAACCCTCCCGCAGCTCCAAGCAGAGCGCCTGCGAGCACAATCCAGCGGGTTCCCCACAGATTATCCAGTCCCCACCCTATCAAACTCCAGACGATGATTCCGCCAACAATGTAGCTGAAGACGGCGATTCCGGCGTTGTATCCGCCGTCGCTTCCGTCGGTCGATACACCGGGGGCACCGGACGTAGTTTTGGGTGATTTGGCTGGCTGGTTTTCTGGTCCGGTACGTGGTCCGGCAACTGGCCTGCGGCCGGATTTGCGGCTAAACATCGGTGCCGCCTTTTCGCGTTTCGGGATCGTTGTAAATCTGGAGCCTGGCCTTGCTGAAACCGTAAATTTCGGCTGCCTGCCAGAACACGACGGTGACGACGGCGCCAATCAGGAACCAGCGGCCGTGCAGCCAGGCCGGGGCGCCGATGACGAAGAGGACCACGGCGAAGCCGACAACCTTGACGAAGTACGTCGCGACGAACAGTCCGATCGCTCCCGAAGGGTTGTTGCGGCCGACGAAGTGGCCCACCGCGAGGCTGATGGCAAAGAAGGCCATCACCAGCGCGCCGCCGAACAGGGCGGACCAGAGCCCCACGGCGCCGTTAAAGATGAAGGCAGCCGTGCCGGTCAACACCAGTGCTGCGGCGGAGGCCGCGGAACTCATTGCCAGCAGCCTGAGCCACAGGGATTTTGTGGGGCCGGAGACGCCAACGGGTCCGTTGCCGGAAGCGGGTTCCGGTTCGGCGTTGGAGGTCATCAGATCCCAATCGTCGCTGGCGTATTGCTGGTCAAGGCAGGCGGCGAAGTACCGCCCCTGAATTCTACATTAGATAGAAATTATTCGGAAAAGCGCGTCGGAGCGGGTTCCCCGGGCATGCCGGTCAGGCTATTCGGGAGTGCGGGCCATCTGCCGCGGCCCGCGCTGGCGCAGGTACGGCCAGGCAGTCGCCACGGCCATGATTGCCGCGGCGGCCAGATCGACGGCGAGGACTATGTGCCAGGGGAAGATCGCGAAAGCGAGGCCGCCGAAGGCAAGGATGCAGGTCCACAAGTACATCAGCACGACGGCGCCGCGGTGCGAGTATCCGATGTCCAGGAGTTTGTGGTGCAGGTGTCCGCGGTCCGCCGACCACGGCGACCGGCCCAGCGCTGTCCGCCGCACCACCGCCAGGCACAGATCCAGCAGCGGCAGGAACAGCACCGCGAACGGCAACAGGATGGGGATGATCGTGGGAATGCCGTTGGCCCGGTCGTAGAGGCCTGAGCTGATCTGGCCGGTCGAGACGACGCCGGCCGAGGCCATCAGCAGGCCAATCAGCATGGCCCCGGAATCGCCCATGAAGATTTTGGAGGGGAACCAGTTGTGCGGCAGGAAGCCGACGCAGCTGCCGACCACGACGGCGGTCAGCAGGGTGGCGAGGTCCGAGCGGTCCAGCAGGACGGCTGTGCGGTGGACCCAGTAGGCCGTGAGGAAGAACGCCGCTCCGCCGATGATCGCCACGCCCGCGGCGAGCCCGTCCAGTCCGTCGATGAAATTGAACGCATTCATGGTGGTGACGATCAGCCCGGCCGTCAGCACAATGCTCACGGCCTCGTTCTGGATCACGATCGGCTCGGGAATGAACGGGATGATCGTCATCCGGACCCCCCAGGTGGCCACGACCAGTGCCGCTGCGCTTTGGCCGATCAGCTTGACCCACCACCTCAGGTCCAGCAGGTCGTCCGCCACGCCGACAACGACGATCACCGCGGCCCCGGCCAGGATTCCCCATGGCGCCGTGTTGTTCCGGAAGATGTCCTTGACGAAGAACGAATTGCTCGCTGTGACCAGGGCAACCAGCACGCCCGCGAAGATGCCGAGGCCGCCGAGCCGGGAGATCGGGGTGGAATGCATGTCGCGGCTGCGGATCGGGGAATACAGCTCCAGCTTGTTGCCCGCGAGCCGGGCACCCCATGTCGCCGCGTAGGTCACGATCGCTGCCGTCAGCATCATGAGCAGGTACATGATCACGGGACGACCACCAGCCAAACGCCGTCAGTACCGTCAGCACAGGCACCGCACGCCGGCACGTCCCGCAGCACCGGACGCGCCGGTGAGCTGCGGAAATGGGGTGGATTCGATTGCGGTGGAACTGTCTTTCGAAAAATGAAACTTCTCCGTCGCCGTGCGCAGGGCAGGCAGTGCGTAGTGCCTGACAGGGCTGTATTACAGTGGACTCTAGTCAAGATACTAATGCCAACGGCCGCCTGTCTTCGCGTCACACGGCCCTCTGCCGGCGGGAAAACCACTGACGGTCGTGCTGAAAGGACCCCGCGATGACCCCCTCGGTTGCAGTCGCTGCCGTGACGTTTGACCGTCCCAGGGAGCTGGCGGTCCTGATGGACGCCATCAACAACCAGACCGCTCCAGTGCAGTCCATTTGCCTCGTCGACAGCGGCACCGTGCCGTCGACGGACGTTGCCGGCCAGCACGCCAACGTGGACTATGTCCGGTCCGAGGCAAACCTTGGCGGCGCCGGCGGATTCTCGTTGGCCATCCTCAAGGCCGTGGCCAGCGGGGCTGACTGGATCTGGATGATGGACGACGACGCCGAACCGGCAGATCCCGACTGCCTTGCCACGTTGCTCCGTGAGGCCCAGGAACGTGGTCTGGACGCCGTCGTGCCCCTCGTGGTGGCCCCCGGCCACCCGGACCAGCTGTCCTTTTTCTTCCGGCTGGGCGGCAAGGTCACGCATGAGCGCGCGGAGGTGGAAAAGGTCGGATTCCTGCCCGACGACGGGCACTTCTTCAACGGCGCCCTGATCCGTTCCGATGTCTTCTTCAAAGTCGGCCTGCCGGACATGCGCCTTTTCATCCGTGGCGACGAGGTGGACTTCACGCTCAGGCTCAGGAAGGCCGGGATCCGCTTCGGCACGGTGACCACCGCCGCCATCACGCACCCGCACGCCTTCGCTGAAACCAAGCACGTCTTCGGTGCGCGGTGGCACGTGATCGTTCCGGATTCCGCCTTCAAGCGCTACTTCTACTACCGGAACCGCGGGTACATGATCCGCCGCCACTTCCGGGTCAAGTCCTTCATCGCGGATGTGGGCGGCTACCTCGGCTACTTCCTGCGCAGCGGCGACTTCCGCGGGCTCGCTGACTGGTTCCGCGCCTTTTCCGCCGGGCTCCGCGGCAAGGGCTTCGGCCCGCTGGAGGACCAGAAGTTCTGACCGTGCTCCCCCGCCCGCAGCCCCGCCGGCAGCCTAGGGCTGCCGGCGCAGGCGCCGGCGGAGCAGCAGGCCCAGCAGCACCCAGGGTTCGCCGAACACCCGGTAGGCTACCCGCTGCGGGTGGAGCATGAGCCGCCATGCCCATTCGAGTCCGAGCCGGCCGATCCAGCGCGGCGCCAGTTTCTGCACACCGGCAATCTGTTCGATGGCGCCGCCGACGGTGCAGTAGACCGCAGGCGGAAGCGCGGCAAGCCGGCGGGCCATGACCTGCTCCTGCAGCGGCATCCCGAGGCCCAGCAGCACAAGCTGCGGGCGCAGCCGGTTCAGCCATTCGACCGCGGCTTCCTCAACTTCCTTGTTCCAGCCTTCGCCGGGCATCCCGTCGACCCGCGCCCCGGGGACGATCTCCCGCAGCCTGGCCACGGCACCGGCGTTGGCCACGGCGCCTGCACCGATGACCGCAATGCGCTCCAGTCCCGCGACATTGCCGAGCGCGGGAATCCAGTCGGTCGACCCCAGCCGGTAGTCCATCACCGGTTCCCTGCCGTCGTCCTCTTCGCCGGTCTTCGCCCAGAGCCAGAGCACCGGTGCGCCGTCGATCAGGACCACGTCGCTGCGCTCATAGAAAGAGCGGAAGGCAGGATCGGAGTGCAGCAGCGTCACGCTGTGCAGGTTGTGGCCCACCACGATCCGGGTCTTGCCCTCGGCCATGAACGTGCTGAGGACCGCGGTCAGCTCGGACACCGTCACGGGGGTCGCTTCGACGTCGAGGAAAGGGACGCGCTGACGCTCCAGCGTCATGCGGAACCGGGCTCCGGCGCAGCGTCGCCCGGCGCAGCGGCGGACTCTGCGGCGGCGGACTCTGCGGCCGGCTCCGGAGCGTCCGCAGCATCGGGGGCGTTGCCGTCGATGTCCAGGACGCCGGGCACCACGCCGCGCAGGCGGTCGAGGCTGATGGCTCCCTGCCGGACGACGCGCAAGGGCAGCGCCGTCGCGTCGACGATGGTCGAGGCGAGGGCCTCGGCGCCGTCGGCGGGCCGGGGTCCGCCCTCCAGGTAAACCTCCACGGATTCCGCCAGCTGGGCTTCGGCGTCCGCGGCGGTCTGCGCCGCGGCGTGCCCGGTGCGGTTAGCGGAGGACACCGCGAGGGGTCCGGTAAGCGTCAGCAGGTCCTGGGCGATCTCGTCGGCCGGGATCCGCAGGGCGACCGTGCCCTTGGTCTCGCCGAGATCCCAGTCCAACGACGGCTGGGCATGCAGGATCAGGGTCAGGCCGCCGGGCCAGAACGCCTCGGCCAGCCACCGCGCCTCGGCCGGAACGTCCGTGGCCAGGCCATCGAGGGCGTTCAGCCTGGGGATCAGCACGGGCGGCGGCATCTTCCGGCTCCGGCCCTTGGAGGCGAGCAGCAGGGTCACGGCAAGGGGTGAAAAGGCGTCGGCCGCAATCCCGTAGACCGTGTCCGTGGGAAAGACCACGCACTTGTTCTCCCGGATGGCCCGTTGGGCGTGCTCAAGTCCCGCAGCGCGCTGCTCGGCCGCCGTGCAATCGTAGCTAGTCGTCACTGGCCTATTCTTTCATCACTTGTCACACGATTTTTCGCGGCCGTAGGCCCTGACGGTGCCAGGACGGCGCTGGTGGCGCGGTCCTTGCCGTTGAGGTCACGGTGCGTTGTCACCTCGGCGAACACCCCGGCGCGTTTGAGCATCGCGGCGATCCATTCCGACTGGACCTCGGCGTGCTCCATCACGAAGTAGCCGCCGGGAACCAGCAGGCGGGCAGCCGAGGCGGCCGCCGCCGTCGGAAGTTCCATCCCGTCCGCTCCCCCGCCGTAGAGGGCCTCGGGCGGGTCGTGCAGCGCCACTTCGGGTTCGTTCGGGATCGCTTCGGCGGGGATGTAGGGCGGGTTGGAGACGACGACGTCGAACGTGCCGTTGTGTTCGGCCAGCGCGTCGCGCAGGTCGCCGCGGATGAGGTGGACGCCCAGGGGAGCCAAGTTTTTCGCCGCCCACGCGTGCGCGAATTCGCTGAACTCGACCGCATGGACTTCCGCGCCGGGAACCTCATGGGCGATCGAGCCTGCAATGGCACCGGACCCGGTGCCCAGGTCCACGACCTTGGGGTGCGCCAGTCCGTCGCTGGCCTTGAGCCAGTCCAGGACCAGCTGCACCACGGATTCGGTCTCCGGCCGCGGGATGAACACACCGGGACCGACGGCGAGTTCGAGGTAGCGGAAGTGCGCCACGCCCGTTATGTGCTGCAGCGGGATCCGCTGCGCCCGTTCGGCGACCAGGTCGGCGTAGCCTTCCGGCGCCGGCGCGTCCCCGAGCATCAGCGCGCGCAGCCGGCCCAGTCCGATGCCGAGCAGGTGCTCGGCCAGGAGTTCGGCGTCCACGCGCGGGCTGGGCACGCCGGCCGCCGCGAGGACCGCCGTCGCCTCGCTGACGGCCTCCGCGAGGCTCGGACCATCACCTGCAGTCATCACCAGTGACCCGCGCCTATTCGCCGATGGCGTCGAGCCGGGACTGCTCGTCCAATTCGATGGCCGACTGGATCACCGGTTCCAGGTCGCCGTTCATGACCTGGTCCAGGTTGTAGGCCTTGTAACCGGTGCGGTGGTCCGCAATCCGGTTTTCCGGGTAGTTATAGGTACGGATGCGCTCGGAGCGGTCCATAGTGCGGATCTGCGACTTGCGCTGCGCCGAGTTTTCGGCGTCGATCAGCTCCTGCTGGTGCGCCAGGATGCGGGCACGCAGCACGCGCATGCCGGCCTCACGGTTCTGCAGCTGCGATTTTTCGTTCTGCATGGCGACGACGATTCCGGTGGGAAGGTGCGTGATGCGCACTGCGGAGTCGGTGGTGTTGACCGACTGCCCGCCGGGACCGGAGGAGCGGTAGACGTCGATCTTGAGATCGTTCTGGTTGATCTCGAGCTCCTCGGGCTCGTCCACTTCGGGCAGCACCAGCACGCCGGCGGCCGAGGTGTGGATGCGGCCCTGGGATTCGGTGACGGGGACACGCTGGACCCTGTGCACGCCGCCTTCGAACTTGAGCCGGGCGTACACGCCTTCGGCCGGATCGTTCGAGCTGCCCTTGACGGCCATCTGGACGTCCTTGTACCCGCCGAGGTCCGACTCGGTGGCAGAGATGATCTCGGTCTTCCAGCCGCGGGATTCCGCGTAACGGCTGTACATCCGCAGCAGGTCCGCGGCGAACAGGGCTGCCTCGTCGCCGCCTTCGCCGCCCTTGACCTCGAGGATCACGTTGCGGGAGTCGTCCGGGTCGCGCGGGATCAGCAGCCGGCGCAGCTTGGCCGCCGCCAGCTCCAGCGCGGCCTCCAGCTCGGGCACCTCGGCCGCAAACTCGGGGTCCTCGTCCGCCATTTCCTTGGCAGCGGCCAGGTCATCGCGGATGCCTTCCCAGCGGTGGTAGGCCTCCACAATGCCGTTCAACTGGGCAGAACGCCGCCCCAGCTTCCGGGCCAGCCGCTGGTCAGCATAGACAGCAGGATCCCCCAGCTGAGCCTGGATAGAGTCGTGCTCATCCAACAGGCCCTGTACGGACTCAAACATTTTCAAACCTCTTTCGACTCTCTCAAGTCTAGTTACTGCAACGCGGGGTCACTTACCGCCCATTCCGGCGGCCCTGATGGGCCGTAGGTGACCCCGCGTTGCTCCCGCCAGGGGGTGGTGAGTTAAACCAGAAGCCGCTCAAAATATGCCGGCCAGGGAGTGCAGTCGATGACTCCCAACCCTCGCAAGCTCGGGTTGGGGCCCTCGTCATCTCCCTTGCGGGCCTGCCGGAGCCGGGTGGCTAACGATCGCAGATCGTTGGCCACCCGGCGGAGGGGCGGGGCCGGCATATTTTGAGCGGCGAAAGCCAGCTACTTGTCGTTATCGGACTTCGCACCAAGCGTCGTCTTCTGCACCTGCATGAGGAACTCGACGTTGCTCTGGGTCTCCCGGATCTTGTTGGTCAGCAGCTCAAGGCTCTGCTGCGTTTCGAGTCCGGACAGGACGCGGCGCAGCTTCCACATGATCTTGACTTCCTCGGGGGAAAGCAGGTTTTCCTCACGGCGGGTACCGGACGCGTTGACGTCCACGGCCGGGAAGATGCGCTTGTCCGCGAGCTGGCGGGACAGGCGCAGTTCCATGTTGCCGGTGCCCTTGAACTCTTCGAAGATGACCTCGTCCATCTTGGAACCGGTCTCGACGAGCGCGGTGGCCAGGATGGTCAGCGAGCCGCCGTTTTCGATGTTGCGGGCTGCACCGAAGAAGCGCTTCGGCGGGTACAGCGCTGCGGAGTCCACACCACCGGACAGGATGCGGCCGGAGGCCGGTGCTGCCAGGTTGTAGGCACGGCCCAGGCGGGTCATGGAGTCCAGGAGCACCACAACGTCCATGCCCATTTCCACGAGGCGCTTGGCGCGCTCGATGGAAAGCTCGGCCACGGTGGTGTGGTCGTCGGCGGGACGGTCGAAGGTGGAGGCAATGACCTCACCCTTGACGGTGCGCTGCATGTCCGTGACTTCTTCGGGACGTTCGTCAACGAGCACCATCATGAGGTGGACCTCAGGATTGTTGGTGGTGATGGCGTTGGCGATGGACTGCAGGATGAGCGTCTTGCCGGCCTTCGGCGGCGAAACGATCAGACCGCGCTGGCCCTTGCCGATCGGGGCAACGAGGTCGATGACGCGCGGGCCGATCTTCTTCGGGTCCGTCTCGAGACGCAGGCGTTCGGAGGGGTAGAGCGGGACGAGCTTCGCGAATTCGACGCGGTCCTTGAGCTCTTCCGGCGTCTTGCCGTTCACCGAGGTGACGCGGACCAGGGCGTTGAACTTCTGGCGGGCGGACTGCTGCTGATTCCCCTGCTGGGCTTCGCCTTCGCGGGGTGCACGGATGGCGCCGACGACGGCGTCGCCCTTGCGCAGGTTGTACTTCTTGACCTGGGCGAGGGAGACGTAGACGTCGTTCGGGCCCGGCAGGTAACCGGAGGTGCGGATGAACGCGTAGTTCTCGAGCACGTCGAGGATACCGGCGACCGGCAGCAGGACATCGTCCTCGGTGACCTCAACGTCGTCGACGTCGGGTCCCTGCTGACGCCCGCGGCGGCGGTCGTTGCGGTCGCGGAAGCGGTCGTTGCGCGAGGAGTTGTCGCGGCTGTCCTGCTGGCCCTGGCGGTCACCGCGGTCGTTGCGGTCACGACGGTTGCGGCGGTTCCGGCGGCTTCCGCCGTCAGAATCATCGCTGTCGCGGGTGTTTTCGCGGGTGCTCTCGCGGGTGCCGGCCGAGTCGTCGCGGCCGCCACGGGTGCGGGTGTCACGGCGCTGGCCGTCTTCGCTGCCGGGCTCGCGCTGTTCAGTGCGCTGTTCGCGCTGTTCAGTGCGCTGTTCGCGCTGTTCAGTGCGCTGTTCGCGCTGTTCAATGGCGGGCTGTTCGGCCTGGGCCTCGACGGCGGTCTGGCCGGCCTCGGTGGCCTGGGCTGCGGCTTCGCCGCGGCGGCGGTTGCGGGTGCGCGGCTGCCTCGTGCGGTCGCTGCCTTCGGTCCCGGAAACGGCAGAACCGGATTCGGCAGTGGCGGAGGCGCCGGAGTCGGTGGAAACCGCGGGGGCTTCAGCCGGGGCGGCGGCGGGTGCCTCAACGACGGGCGCCGTGACGACTCCGTCGCTGCCTGCGCGGCGGCTGCGGCCACGGCGGGCGCGGGGGCTTTCCTGGGCGGGGGCGTCATCGGCGGCGGGCGCTGTTGCGGGCGCAGCTGCCGGGGCCGCTGCGTGGGACACAGTGCCGTTGTCGCTCGCCTTTTCGGCAGCGCGGGCCGGAGCCTTGCTTACCGGGGTGCCTGCGCGGTGGGCGGAAATGGCCGTGACCAGATCACCCTTGCGCATGCGGGAACCGCCGGAAATGCCCAGCTGGCTGGCGAGGGCCTGGAGCTGGGCGAGCTTAAGGCCTGCAAGGCCGCTGCTCTTGGCGGGTGCTGCCGTTGATTCGGCAGCAGAAGATGTATCCACAGCCGGAGACAGCTCAGTGGTTTCGGTCACGAAGGATCCTTCCCCCTCGACGGCGTCCAGGCTAAGAGCTGGACGCGGTGATTTGATCTGGGCTGCAGTTCAGATCTGCAGCCGGGATTTCGGCCTTGCCGGATGTATATCGGCCAGCAGGGCCGGATATTGCTTCACCATGCACGATCCGAGAAATGAGGAACGGCGGGCTGAGTTTCAGGGGGCAGATCAATTCTGCTGATTCCTGCGTCAGACCGAAAGCAGGTGGCACCGGAAAATATTGCGCAGTGAAAGATGAAAGAGGCTACGTGGCCAACATCGCGGTCTTACAACGGTTAAAAATTTACCGCCTGCGTATTTACCGCCGGTGCACTTCCACTTTAGCACCTTCAACGTCCACGGCCAGCTTCATCACGCGCCAGCCCACTTCCGGCGTGTTGCCCGCGGTGTGGGCGCCGATGAAGTCCACAACCTCACGGGCTTCCGCTTCGCCGTTGGCCAGGACCAGCACGGTGGGTCCGGCGCCGGATACGACGGCGGCGTGCCCTGCCCGGCGCAGCGCGCCGATCAGTTCCGCGCTGGGCCGCATGGCCTCGGCGCGGTAGCTCTGGTGCAGGTAGTCCTCGGTGCCGGGCAGCAGGAATTCCGGGTTCGTGGTCAGGGCATGGATCAGCAGGGCGGCGCGGCCGGAGTTCATGGCCGCGGCATGGTGGCCCACCGAGGCGGGCAAAAGGGCCCGGGCGGCCTCAGTGGAGAGCTCGTAGTCGGGCACAGCGACCACGGGGATCACCGAGGCCGCCACGGACGCGCACGTGCTGCTGTACTGGTCACTGTCCTGCCATGACAGCGCCAGTCCGCCGAAAATGGCGGGTGCAACGTTGTCCGGGTGGCCTTCCATTTCGCTTGTGAGCTGCAGGATCCAGTCGCGGCCACGCCGGGAGGCCTCCGGAACCAGGGCATTGGCGGCGCTGACGGCCGCCACCACGGCCGAGGCCGATGAGCCCAGGCCCCGTCCGTGCGGGTTGACGTTGTCCGCCGTGATCCGCAGGCCTTCGTGCCGGAACCCAAGGCGGTGCAGGGCCTCGGTCAGGGCCTTGACCACGAGGTGCGTCGCATCGCGGGGCAGGGACTCGGCACCCTCGCCGCTGAGCTCGAATTCAAGTTCACCGCTGGCCAGGGTTTCCACGGTCAGCGTGTCATGCAGCGAGAGGGCCAGGCCGAGGCTGTCGTACCCGGGGCCCAGGTTGGCGCTCGTGGCCGGGACACGCACGGTGACCAGCTGGCCCGCCGGAACAGCCGGGGAGCCGGCAGCTGATTCGGCCGGGACGGTGACGGTTGTTTCCAACGTTATTTTTCTTCCAGTCCCAGTGCTGCGGCGACGGTGACGACGTCGTTGGAGACCTTGACCGGCTGCACGTCGCTGCCGTCCTCGGTGCGCAGGGCCCACTGCGGGTCCTTGAGTCCGTGACCGGTCACCGTGATCACGATCGTCTTGCCTGCCGGCACTTCCCCGGCCGCGTGCTTCTTGATCAGCCCGGCGACGCCGGCAGCGGAGCCGGGCTCCACGAAAACGCCTTCCCGGGCGGAGAGCCACCGGTGCGCGGACAGGATTTCCTCGTCCGTGACGGCCTCGATCACGCCGCCGGATTCATCCCGGGCCGCCACGGCGGTGTCCCAGGAGGCCGGGTTGCCGATCCGGATGGCGGTGGCAATGGTGTCGGGCTCGGTGATGGGGTGGCCGGCCACGAAGGGTGCCGCCCCTGCGGCCTGGAAGCCCCACATGACGGGTGTCTTGGTGGACACGGCGGGCAGCGACCCGGCGGTGGGCGACTCAAACGCCGCAGCGTATTCCTTGTAGCCCTTCCAGTACGCGCTGATGTTGCCGGCATTGCCCACCGGGAGCACGTGGAAGTCGGGGGCGTCGCCGAGCGAATCCACCACTTCGAAGGCGCCGGTCTTCTGGCCTTCGATCCGGGCCGGGTTGACGGAGTTGACCAGGAACACCGGGTAGGACTCGCCGAGCTTGCGGGCGATGTCGAGGCAGTCGTCGAAGTTGCCGTCCACCTGCAGCAGCGTGGCTCCGTGCGCGACTGCCTGGCTGAGCTTGCCCATGGAGATCTTGCCCTCCGGGACCAGCACCGCGCACTGCAGCCCGGCCGCCGTCGCGTAGGCCGCGGCGGAGGCGGAGGTGTTGCCGGTGGAGGCGCAGACCACGGCCTTGGCGCCGGCAGCCACCGCTGCCGTCATGGCCATTGTCATGCCGCGGTCCTTGAAGGAACCGGTCGGGTTCATGCCTTCGACCTTGAGGTATACGGTGCTGCCGGTCAGCTCGGAGAGGTGGCGGGCATGCACGAGCGGGGTGCCGCCCTCGCCCAGGCTGATGACCTTGGTCGCTTCCGTGACAGGAAGACGGTCGGCGTATTCGCGGATGACACCGCGCCATTGGTGAGCCACTTAGACTCCTTCTACCCGGAGTACGGATGTGACGGAATTGATGACGTCCAGGCGCCTGACGGCCTCGACGGTTGCTGCAAGTGCGGCTTCGCGTGCACGGTGTGTCACGATCCGCAGCTCGGCCGATTCCACGTTGGAGTCGGCGTCGCGGTGAATGGTCTGCCGCATGATTTCGATGGACACGCCGTGCTCCGCGAAGAGCTGCGCGATCCTGGCCAGGACACCGGGCTGGTCCGCGACGTCGAGTCCGATGTAGTAGCTGGTGACGGCCGCGTCGATGGGCAGCGATGGCACGTGCCCCGTGGTGGTTTCGGTGCGGCCGGGGCCGCCCAGGACAATGCGGCGGGCCGCGGAGACGAGGTCGCCCAGCACGGCGGACGCCGTCGGGGTGCCGCCGGCACCCTGGCCGTAGAACATGAGCTCGCCGGCATTCTCGGCTTCGATGAAGACGGCGTTGAATGCACCGCGGACAGCGGCGAGGGGGTGCTCGCGGGGCAGGAGCGTGGGGTGTACACGGACCGAGACGCCGGTTTTGCCGTCCTCGTCAACCAGTTTCTCGGCAATGGCCAGCAGCTTGATGACAAAGCCGGCTTCCTTGGCGGCGGCGATGTCCGCCGCGGTGACCGACGTGATGCCCTCGCACGAGACGTCTTCCAGGGCGAACCGCGTGTGGAAGGACAGTGAGGCGAGGATCGCGGCCTTGGCGGCGGCGTCGTAGCCTTCGATGTCGGCCGTGGGGTCGGCTTCCGCGTAGCCCAGGCGCTGGGCCTCGGCCAGCGCGTCGGCGAACTGCGCGCCGGTGGAGTCCATCTGGTCGAGGATGAAGTTGGTGGTGCCGTTGACAATCCCGAGCACCCGGGTGATCCGGTCGCCGGACAGGCTGTCGCGGATGGGCCGCAGGATGGGGATGGCGCCGGCCACGGCGGCCTCGTAGGACAGCTGCACCCCGGCCTTGTCCGCTTCCTCGTACAGTGTGGGGCCGTCCTGGGCCAGGAGCGCCTTGTTGCCGCTGACAACAGAGGCACCGTGCCGCATGGCGGTGAGGATCAGGGTCCGGGCCGGCTCAATGCCGCCCATGAGTTCAATGACGACGTCGGCGTCCTTGACGAGGACTTCGGCGTCAGTGGTGAACAGCTCCTGCGGCAGCTCGACGTCGCGCTTGGCATCGAGGTTGCGCACCGCGATGCCCTGCAGTTCCAGCCGGGCGCCGGTGCGCGCGGCGAGGGCGTCGGCGTCGTCAATGAGAATCCGCGCAACCTGGGCCCCAACGTTGCCACAGCCCAGGAGGGCCACTTTCAGGGTTCGCAATTCAGACATTCAGACTCCCATGTCGCGGTTGAGCAAATCTTCTTCGGTTTCCCCGCGGACAATGAGCCGGGCAGATCCGTCGCTGACAGCGATAACGCCCGGCCGGGCCAGATAGTTGTAGTTGCTTGACAGGGCCCAGCAGTAGGCGCCGGTCCCCGGTACAGCAAGCAGATCACCGGCTGCCACGTCCTCGGGCAGATATACATCTCTAACAACTATGTCGCCGCTCTCGCAATGTTTGCCCACCACTCGGGACAGTTGCGGCGCCGCGTCGGAGCTCCGCGAGGCGAGAATCGCCGAATAATCCGCGTCGTACAGCACCGGCCGGGGGTTGTCGCTCATCCCGCCGTCCACCGACACATAGCGGCGCGGGTGCGTAACGTCCCCGGCTCCGTTATGCCCGGCCGCGGCACCAGCATTGGCCGGGGTATCCACCCGGACGGTCTTGAGCGTGCCGACCTCATACAGCGTAAAGGTGGTGCTTCCGACGATCGCGCGGCCCGGTTCGATCGAAATCCGGGGGGCGGTTATGCCGAGGGCAGCGCATTTGGAACGGACGACGGCGGCCATCGCCTGCGCGATTTCGGCGGCCGGGCGCGGGGTGTCCACGGGGGTGTAGGCGATGCCGTAGCCGCCGCCGAGGTCAAGCTCGGGCAGCACGATGGAGTACTTCGACTGCATCGCTGCCAGGAAGTCCAGCAGCCTCTCGGCGGCGAGGGCGAAGCCGTCCGGTTCGAAGATCTGCGAGCCGATGTGGCAGTGCAGGCCCAGCAGTTCGATGCTGGCGTGCCCGGTGGCCGCGGCCACGGCTTCCTCTGCGGCGGACAGTCCGGCCTGGTCCGTGGAGTCCCCGGCCATGGACAGGCCGAATTTCTGGTCCTCGTGGGCCGTGGCGATGAATTCGTGGGTGTGGGCGTGCACTCCGGGGGTCAGCCGCAGCATCACCCTGGCGGTGTCGCCCCGGTTGGCGGCGATCGCCGCGACGCGTTCGAGCTCGTCGAGGCTGTCCACCACGATCCGTCCCAGCTGCATGTCCAGCGCCCGGTGGATTTCGCCGTCGGACTTGTTGTTCCCGTGCAGGGCGACGTCGGCGCCGGGGATGCCGGCGCGGAAGGCCACGGCGAGTTCGCCGCCGGACGCCGTGTCCAGGCGCAGCCCCTCTTCCTCGACCCAGCGGACCACGGAGGTGCACAGGAAGGACTTGCCGGCGTAGTAGACGTCCACTCCCCCGCAAATATCGGCGAAGGCGTCGTTGAAGGCGTCGCTGAACGCCCGGGCCCGGGCCCTGAAATCGGTCTCGCTCAGCACGAACAGCGGCGTGCCGTACTGGCGCTGAAGCTCACTGACCGTCAGCCCCTCGATGGTGAGCTCGCCGTCGTCGTTGCGCGCAACACCGCCCGCCCACAGCGGTTCGTGGAGGGCATTGAGGTCGGCGGGGACCTCGAGCCAGTCCGGGGCGAGCGGGGACTGTCCTGAATTCGCGGTCATGGCGGTTACATCCGTTCCGGCGCCGAGACGCCCAGCAGTTCCAGTCCGTTGGCCAGCACCTGGCTGGTGGCGTCGTTGAGCCACAGCCTGGTGCGGTTGGTGTCGGTGATGGGCTCCTCGCCCTGCGGCGCCACGCGGCAGGCGTCATACCAGCGGTGGTAGGCGCCGGCGATCACTTCGAGGTGGCGGGCCACGCGGTGCGGCTCGCGCAGCTCAGCGGCCTTGGCCACGATCGAGGGATAGCTGCCCAGGTGCGAGAGCAGCTCGTTTTCGGTTGGGTGGTCCAGTAGGGCGGCGTTGAAGCTGTCTATGCCGTCCACGCGGCGCTCCACGCCGGCGGCCACGGCGTTGCGGGCGGCGCCGCGGGAGCGGGCGTGGGCGTACTGCACGTAGAACACCGGGTTTTCGTTGCTGTGCTTCTTCAGCAGCTCCGGGTCCAGCGTCAGCGGCGAATCGGCGGGGAACCGGGCCAGCGAGTACCGGACGGCGTCCTTGCCGAGCCAGGAAATGAGGTCCTTGAGCTCGATGATGTTGCCGGCGCGCTTGGACAGTTTGGCACCGTTGACGGAGACCAGCTGGCCGATCAGGACCTCGATGTTGATCTCGGGGTCGTCCCCGGCGGCTGCCGCGATGGCCTTGAGCCGGTTGATGTAGCCGTGGTGGTCGGCGCCGAGGAGGTAGATCTTCTCGGTGTAGCCGCGGTCCTTCTTGGACAGATAATAGGCGGCGTCGGCGGCGAAGTACGTGGGCTCACCGTTTGCGCGGACCATCACGCGGTCCTTGTCATCGCCGAAGTCGGTGGTGCGCAACCAGACCGCGCCGCCGTCGTCGAACACGTGGCCCTGTTCGCGCAGGCGGGCGACGGCGTCCTCGATCGCGCCGGCGTCGTGGAGCTCCTGCTCGGAGAAGTAGACATCGAAGTCGACGCCAAACTCGGCCAGCGTCTGCTTGATGTCATGCATTTGCGCCTTGTAGGCGGCGCCCCGGATCACCGGCAGGGCCGCCACTTCGGTGAGTTCGCGGATGTCCGGGTGCTCGGTGAGCACCTCGTGGCCGAGGTCCGCGATGTACTGGCCCGGGTAGCCGCCCTGGGGCACGTCCAGGCCGTGCAGCCTCGCGAACACGGAGTTCGCGAACACGTTCATCTGGGAACCGGCGTCGTTGATGTAGTACTCGGCAGTGACGTCGGCACCGGAGGCCCGGAGGACGCGGGCGATCGCGTCGCCGAGGGCGGCCCAGCGGGTGTGGCCGATGTGCAGCGGGCCGGTGGGGTTGGCCGAGACAAACTCCATGTTGACCACGTGCCCGGCGAGCGCGGTGTTGGTGCCGTAGGCCGCACCGGCCTCGACGATCGCCTTGGCGAGGGCACCGGCGGCAGCGGCGTCCACCGTGATGTTCAGGAAGCCGGGGCCGGCAATGTCCACCGCGGACACGCCGTCGATCGTTTTGAGCCGGGCGCTCAGGACGGACGCGAACTCCCGCGGGTTGATGCCCGCCGTTTTGGCCAGCTGGAGGGCGACGTTGGTGGCCCAGTCCCCGTGGTCCCTGTTCTTGGGGCGCTCCACGCGCACCTCATCCGGGATGTCGGCCGCGGAGAGGGCTATGTCACCGGCGGCGACGGCGTCCTTCAGGCAGGCGGATATGGCGAGGGAGAGTTCTTCTGGGGTCACACTTCTAGCCTACCGGTGGGCCCGGAGTGCGGCGGAATCTGGCGCCCGGCATGACGGCGGGGCCGGTTACGGGAATACCCAAGGTCATCAAGGCCTCGCGCCCAGGGTGAACCGTTACCCTGAATTCAACGTCTGCAACCGTGTCAGTGCCTCCACATTGTTCGCTGTCCGATCCCCGCAAAGAATCGAGTCCCGCATGAATACCGCCTTCCGCAAAAGCGTCCTCGTCGGCATTGCCGGCCTCTCCGTGGCCGGAACTGCGGCTGGCTGCGCCCCTTCTGCGCAGGCCCCGGCCGCAGAGGCCGCGCCGCCCGCAGCTTCCGGGACCGCCGGTACCGGTTCCTACAAGGACGGCACGTACAGCGCCGACGGAAACTACACCTCCCCCAACGGCACTGAGACCGTGGGCGTGGAGCTGACGCTGGCCGGCGGTGCCGTGTCCGACGTGAAGATCACGCAGCACCCCTCGAATCCGAACACCCGAAAGTTCCAGGGCGAGTTCGCCGGCGGCATCCAGTCCCAGGTTGTTGGCAAGAAGCTCGACGAGATCAAGGTTTCCAAAGTGGCCGGATCCTCGCTGACCAGCGGCGGCTTCAACCAGGCCGTGGCGAAGATCAAGTCACAGGCCCAATAGCGCAACAAGGGAACAGAGGAATCGTGGCGCATCCGGGCTGGACGCACTTCAGCTTTGACGGGATCGGGACCCGCTGGGAGATTTCCACCCCGTCCCGGCTCTCCGGCGAGCTCCGCCGCGGCCTGCTCGCCACGGTGGCGGAGTACGACGCCGCGTGGTCCCGGTTCCGCCCCGATGCGCTCATTGCCGACGCAGCCCGGACGCCTGGCCGCATTGAGCTGCCCGCCGAAGGGGCCGCCCTGGGCGAGCTGTACGGCACCCTGTACCGGCTCACCGGGGGTGCGATGACCCCGCTCATCGGCGGGAGCCTGGAGCGCCTGGGCTACGACGCCACCTACACCCTGCGCCCGGGCGGTGCGCCGCTTCCCGCGCCCCGGTGGGAGGATGCGCTGGACTGGCAGGGCACCGCGCTGACCACCACGGTTCCGGTGGTGATCGACGTCGGCGCGGCCGGAAAGGGCCAGCTGGCCGATCTGCTCTCCGCCCAGCTCCGGGACGGCGGCTGCGCCGGGCATTTCATCGATGCCAGCGGGGACCTGCTGAATCCGGGGCCGGATCCGGTGGCGGTTGCCCTCGAGCACCCCTACGATCCCACCCGGGCAATCGGCACCGTCCAGCTGGGGGCCGGTGCCCTGTGCGCTTCCGCCGCCAACCGGCGCGCCTGGGGCGACGGGTTCCATCATGTCCTGGACGGCACCACGGGAGCGCCGGTGCGTACCGTTGTCGCCAGCTGGGCCATGGCCGGGACCGCGATGGTGGCGGATGCGCTGGCCACTGCGTTGTTCTTTGTCGACGGTCCGCGGCTGGAGCAGGAGTTCGATTGCGCCTGGCTCACGGTTTATGCGGACGGGCACGCGGAATATTCAGCCGACTTCGAAGGGGCCCTGTTCTCATGACTGCCATCACCACCGCAGCCCTCGGCTCGAGGCTGGACACCGCCTTGGGCCGGCTCACGATGTACCGGCTGGTGCTGTGGGTCCTGGCCGTCCTGGCCGGCTACAGCCTGCTGCTCAATGTGCTGGGCTGGCTGACGTTCGGGCTGCCGGAAATGCTGGCCCACCTTGCCCTGTGCCTTGGCCTGACGTACGCCTCCAGTCAGGGGCTGGCCGCACTGTTCCATGTGCGGCCGCACACGGAATCCTCACTCATCACCGGCCTGCTGCTGTACTTCCTTTTCTGGCCGAGCGAGCTGACCCAGGGCCTCCAGCTGGCGGAGATCGCCGGCGCCGCCCTGGCCTGCGTACTGGCCTCGGCCTCGAAGTATGCGCTGGCCTGGCGCGGCCGGCACATCTTCAATCCGGCCGCGGCGGGCGCGTTCCTGGCCGGGCTGACCGGGCTCAACATTGCCACCTGGTGGGCCGCGACGCCGGCCATGCTCTGGCTGGTGCTGCCAGGGGTGCTGCTGGTGCTCTACCGGACCCGGAAGTTCGCCATGGCCGCCGTCTTCACCGTGGTTGCCGTGTCCATCGTGGCCGCCGATCTGCTCCAGGCCGGGATGAATCTCCCCGAGGCCCTGTGGCAGACGCTCGCGCAGCGGCCTGTGCTGTTCTTCGTCGGGTTCATGCTCACCGAGCCGCTCACCCTGCCCCCGCGGCGCTGGCAGCAGCTGGCGCTGGCCGCCGTCGTCGGGGCACTGTTTGCCGTCCCCTACAACCTGGGGTTTGTGGCCAACTCCCCCGAGCTGGCGCTGCTCGCGGGCAACGCGCTTGCCTTCGCCGTCGGACAGCGGGGCGGGGTCCGGCTGGCGTTCGTCGCGAGCCGTCCGCTGACGCCCACGACGACGGAATTCAGCTTCCGCCCGGAACGTCCGGTGCGCTTCGCTCCCGGACAGGCCCTGGAGCTCCACCTGCCCCCGGACACGGCCGGCGACGCTCGCGCCGCCAGGGGCGATGGGAAGGGTGACGGCAAGGGAATCCGGCGCGTGTTCAGCCTGACCAGCGCCCCCGGAGCCTCCCTGCTGACGATCGGGGTGGGGACGGCCGAACCGGTGTCCTCAGCCAAGCGCTCGCTGCTGTCCCTGGCACCCGGCGCCGGGCTCACCGCCACCACGGTGAGCGGCGACTTCGTCCTGCCCCGGGACCCGGCCACCCCCGTGCTGCTCGTCGCGGCCGGAATCGGGATCACCCCGTATGTGGCCCAGCTGGCCGGGGCGTCGGCCGGAAACCCGGCCGGGGACCGCGACGTTGTCCTGCTGTACCTGGCCAAGAGTGCCGCCGAACTGGGCTACGCCGAGGAGCTCCAGCGCTCGGGGGCGCGCATCGTGGCCCGGCTGGCCGACGGTTCGGCGCCGCCGGCCAACATGGAGGACGCAGGCGCCGGAAGGATTGACGCGGCGGCCCTCAAGGACCTGGTGCCGGACATCGGCGGCCGGGAAGTCTTCATCTCCGGCTCGCCCGCCAGCGTGCGTTCGCTGCGGGCCGCGGCCCGTGGCGCGGGCGCCCGCCGGGTCCATGTGGATACGTTCACCGGCTACTGACGCCGCTGCTGAGCGGACCGGCCAAACCGCGGGATCGGCCAAGCTGCGGACCCCGCACATAGGCCGCGTTGGACCGCCACTTGACTCCACAAATGAGCGACCGTTTTCCATGGTTTTCCGTTGGAGGCCACCTTCCTGCTAAGCTCTAGGACGTCCCGCCGGTAACGGCAGGAACCCTGACTGCCCTCGTAGCTCAGGGGATAGAGCGTCTGCCTCCGGAGCAGAAGGTCGTTGGTTCGATTCCAATCGAGGGCACAAAATACCGGCATCGCCGGCAAACCCCGCTGTTTCATTGAAACGGCGGGGTTTTTTGTGCCCTGAATCCCGCCAAAAGACCGCGGAAATCCAGCGGCTTTGCCCCTGCCGATTGTCGGTGCTCCCTCGTAGGCTGTTTTCATCGGTGGCGGGCTACCCTGCCGGCTCCGAAGCATGAAGGGGGTCTCAAATGTTCTTCTCAACTGTGTACTGTTCCATCGTTCCGCCCTATTTGCTCCGCAGGCTGGCCGCACAGCAAAAGCCGGAGCTCTCCAGGGCCGCCCACGGGGCAAAGCAGGCCCTGCAACACGTCCCGGGGTTCCAGGCCTCCCGCGCAGTGCCCGGGCCCGGCAGCCGTCCGGGCCTGCGGGAACTCAAGCCGTCCCCGCCGGAACGGACGGTCTACGACGCCAAGTCCACCGAGAAGCTGCCCGGAAGCGTGGTCCGCAAAGAAGGCGAACCGCCCACCGGCGATCCCGCCGCCGACGAGGCCTATGACGGACTGGGGCACACCCACCGCCTCTACGCCGAGGCCTTCGGACGCAATTCGATCGACGGCAAAGGCCTGCACCTCGATGCCACGGTCCACTACGGCCGCCTGTACGACAACGCTTTCTGGGACGGCCAGCAAATGGTCTTCGGCGACGGTGACGGCCAGGTCTTCGGGCGGTTCACGAAATCCCTGAGCGTCATTGGCCACGAGCTCACCCACGGCGTGACCCAGTACTCGGCCGGGCTGGTCTACCGCAACCAGGCCGGCGCCCTGAACGAATCGATGTCCGATGTCTTCGGGGCCCTCGTTGAGCAGTATGTGCGGAAGCAGTCGACGGCGGAGGCCAGCTGGCTGATCGGCGAAGGTCTCTTCACCGACCAGGTGCAGGGGGCCGCCTTGCGTTCCATGAAGGCTCCGGGAACGGCATACGACGACGACGTGCTCGGCAAGGACCCGCAGCCGGACTCGATGGACGGCTACGTGCGCACAGGCGCGGACAACGGCGGCGTGCACATCAACTCCGGCATCCCCAACCGCGCGTTCTGCCTGGTGGCCACCGCCCTCGGCGGCAATGCCTGGGACGCACCGGCACAGATCTGGTACGAGACCCTGACGGGCGGCAAGCTGTCCCCCACCGCCACGTTCGGTGCCTTCGCCAAGGCCACAGCCGCCTCTGCCAAGGAGCTTTTCGGCGAGGATTCCAAGGAACATGACGCCGTGCGCTCCGCGTGGGAAACTGTGAAGGTCAAGCTCCCGGGAGCCCGACGATAAGCCCAGGCCCCTGCAGATCCGAGTCCGATGAAGGTCCGAGTCCGATGAAGATAACTGTCCAGCGCAGTGGCGGCGTGGCCGGAATGAAAAGGACGTGGACCGTCCGGCCCGAGCCGCCCGAGGACACCGACCGGTGGCAGCCGCTGATTGAGGCCTGCCCCTGGGACGACGTCGCCGGGACCAGCGGGACATCCGGCCAGCCGGACCGGTTCATGTACAGCATCCGGGCCGATCAACGGCGGGCGGTCCTGCCCGAGCGTGAACTGACGGGCCCGTGGCGCGACCTCGTCGAATGCGCACGGGCCGCGGCCGAGGAATCGGCGCCGCCGGGCTTTGCCTAGACGCTCCTGCCGGGCCGGGGCCCGCTACGCCGTGGCCAGGTGCCCGCGGAAAGTGCGCCGGTAGGACTGCGGGCTGGTGTCCAGCGCCTTCGTAAAGTGGTGCCGCAACAGGACCGAATGTCCGAAGCCGGATTCCCTCGCGATTTCGTCGATATTGAGCTCCGTGGTTTCCAGCAGCTCCTGGGCACGGAGCACCCGTTGGGAATTGAGCCAGGCCGCCGGGGTGGCCCCCGTTTCCGCACGGAAGCGCCGCGCAAATGTCCGCGGCGACATATGGACCCTGGCCGCCAGCTCGTTGACCGCGTGTTCCTCGTCCAGGTGCCGGACCATCCACTGCAGCAGCTGCTCCATGGGTTCCGAGCCGCACTGCGGAATGGGCCGGTCGATGTATTGGGCCTGGCCGCCGTCCCGGTGCGGCGGGACCACCATGTCCCGGGCGATGGCGGCGGCCACCTTGGCGCCGAACTCCACGCGGACCAGGTGCAGGCAGGCATCGATCCCCGCGGCCGTGCCGGCACTCGTGATGATCCGGCCGTCCTCGACGTAGAGGACATTTTCATCCACCAGCACGGCCGGGTATCGGCTGGCCAGTTCCTGGGAGTAATGCCAGTGCGTGGTGCATCGGCGGCCATCGAGCAGGCCTGCCCGGGCCAGGGCAAAGGCACCGGAACAAATGGACATCACCCAGGCGCCCCGGGCATGGGCCGCCCGCAGCGCCTCCAGGACGGATTCGGGAACGTCCTCGTCCCGGCCGTACGGCGCCATCACCACCAGGTCGGCGTCGGCAGTTGTTTCCAGCCCGAGACCGACGTGCATGGACAGGCCGGACTTGAGCGGGACGTCGCCCGGCTCGGGCGCGCAGACGCGGAAATCGAACGCGGGCACGCCGTTTCCGCGGTCCGAGCGGTCGATGCCGAAGACCTCGAAAGCCGTCGCGAACTCGAAGATCGAGAAGTTGGGAACCACGATCATTGCCACTGATTTGATCATGATTTCATCCTGACAGAACAGTGGCAGAAATTATAGCTTTTTGGGCATTTCTGCCACTTCTTTTAGTTCTTGGACCGGAGAACCATAGAGGTATGGAACTCCTCGGAATCGCCGTCATCGTCCTGATCATCGCCGGCCTCGCAGCCACCATCTCCGCCCTGCGGAAGGACGGCCTCGGTCACACCCCGCCCGTCCGCTCGGAAGAGTACTGGATGGCCCGGGACCTGCCGAGCGTCAACTACACCCTGCGGAACTTCTAAGTCCGCGCACGTTTTGCCCACACGCCCATCGGGCCCGGCCCATCAAGCCGGGCCCACACTATGCGCCGGGCCTGAAGCAGCAACGGAACAGCCCGGCCGCAGCAGCCGGACCCGATAGTAGGACCGCACAGCCGCCGCCACCCCAGCGGACAGTCCACCCCAGTAGACTGTCTCCAGCCATGACATTGCATATTTCCTACCCCGCCGAGCTGCCGGTCTCCGAGCGCCGCGAAGATCTTATGGCCGCCATCGCGGCCAACCAGGTGACCATCATCGCCGGCGAGACCGGCTCGGGTAAGACCACCCAGATCCCCAAGATGTGCCTCGAGCTCGGCCTGGGCGAGAACGGGCTGATCGGCCACACCCAGCCCCGCCGTCTCGCGGCCCGCACCGTGGCCGAGCGCATCGCGGAGGAACTCGGCGTCGAAATCGGCCAGGAAGTCGGTTTCCAGGTCCGCTTCACCGGCGAGGTCAGCCGGTCCACCAAGGTCAAACTCATGACCGACGGCATCCTGCTGGCGGAGATCCAGCGCGACAGGCTGCTGCGCAAGTACAACGCCATCATCATTGACGAGGCGCACGAGCGCAGCCTCAACATCGACTTCATCCTCGGCTACCTCAAGCGCATCCTGCCGCAGCGCCCGGACCTGAAGATCATCATCACCTCGGCCACCATCGATCCGGAGCGCTTCGCCAAGCACTTCGGCAGCGACGAGGAGCCCTCCCCCATCATCGAGGTGTCGGGCCGGACCTTCCCGGTGGAAATCCGCTACCGGCCGCTTTCCCAGCCGGCCGGCGGCACCGGCGCCAGCGCCGAAGATGGAGCCGGCGAAGGTGCCGCCGCGGACGACGAACTCGAGGAGGACCGCGACCCGCTCGATGCGGTGTGCGACGCCGTCGACGAGCTCGCCCTGGAAGCCCACGGCGACATCCTGATCTTCTTCTCCGGCGAGCGCGAAATCCGCGACGCGGCGGAGGCCCTCAACGCCCGCATCCAGTCCAACCGGCGCCTCGCGGGCACCGAGGTCCTTCCCCTCTTCGCCCGGTTGAGCCTGCAGGAGCAGCACAAGGTTTTCCACCCCGGCAGCAAGCGCCGGATCGTACTTGCCACCAACGTCGCCGAAACCTCGCTGACGGTCCCCGGCATCAAGTACGTGATCGACACCGGCACGGCCCGGATCTCGCGCTACTCGCACCGGACCAAGGTCCAGCGCCTGCCGATTGAGCGCGTCTCCCAGGCTTCGGCCAACCAGCGCTCGGGCCGCTGCGGCCGCGTTTCCGACGGTATCGCGATCCGGCTGTACTCCGAGGAGGACTTCGAGTCGCGGCCGCTGTTCACGGATCCGGAGATCCTGCGCACCAACCTCGCGGCGGTCATCCTGCAGATGACCGCCATGGGCGTGGCCCGCGGACCGAAGGACGTGGAGAACTTCCCGTTCGTCGAGCCGCCGGATTCGCGCGCCATCAACGACGGCGTTAGTCTCCTGCGCGAGCTCGGCGCCCTGACCGCCGCGCGGCAGGAGCCAACGGACGACGGCGGGCAGCGCGACGGCGGGCAGCGCCGCGGTTCCGGCCATCCCGGAAGCGGGCTCACCGCCGTCGGACAGCAGCTGGCCCAGCTGCCGGTGGACCCCAGGCTCGGCCGGATGATCGTGGAGTCCGGAAAGCGGGGCTGCGTCCGGGAGGTCATGATCCTGGCCGCAGCGCTGACCATCCAGGACCCGCGCGAGCGTCCAACAGACAAGCAGCAGCTCGCCGCGGAGAAGCACGCCCGCTTCCGGGACGAGAACTCGGATTTCACCGGTTACCTGAACCTGTGGAACTACCTGCAGGAGAAGCAGCAAGAACTGTCCTCCACGGCGTTCCGCCGGCTCTGCCGCAACGAATTCATCAACTACCTGCGAGTCAGGGAGTGGCAGGACCTGTTCGCCCAGCTCCGCCAGCTGGCCCGCCCGCTGGGCATCAGCCTGGACAACAAGCGCCTTGCCGATCCGGTGGGCAACCACGACGGCATCCACATCAGCCTGCTCTCGGGGCTGCTGAGCCACGTCGGCATCCTCGACGAGCGCAAGCGCGAGTACGCCGGCGCCCGCGGCAGCCGCTTCGCGATTTTCCCGGGTTCGGCACTGTTCAAGAAGTCACCCACGTTCGTGATGGCCGCCGAGCTCGTGGAGACGAGCCGGCTCTGGGCCCGCGTCGCGGCGAAGTTCGATCCGCTCTGGGCCGAACAGGTGGCCCCCGACCTGGTCAAGCGCAGCTACAGCGAGCCGCACTGGTCCAAGAAGATGGGCGCGGTGATGGCCCACGAAAAGGTCACGCTGTACGGCGTGCCCATCATCCCGAGCCGGCGGATCAACTACGGCAAGGTGGATCCGGAGCTCTGCCGTGAGCTCTTCATCCGCCATGCCCTGGTTGAAGGCGACTGGCAGACCCACCACAAGTTCTTCCACCGCAACCGCGCGCTGCTGCACGAAGTCGAGGAACTCGAGGCCCGGATGCGGCGCCGGGACATCCTGGTGGACGACGAGACACTCTTCGAGTTCTACGACGCCCGGATCGGCGCGGAGGTCGTCTCGGAGCGGCACTTCGACAAGTGGTGGAAGGACGCACGGCAGCAGGATCCCACGCTGCTCGACTTCGACCAGTCCCTGCTGATCAGCGAGGACGCCGCGGCCCTGGACGATTCGGCCTATCCCAAGACCTTGTTGCACAAGGGCTTCGAGCTGCCGCTGAGCTACGAGTTCCACCCCGTCGCGCCCGGTTCGCCGCCAAATCCATCCGACGGCGTCACCGCCGAGGTCCCGGTGCTGTTCCTGAACCAGCTCGACGACGCCGCGTTCCGCTGGCTGATCCCCGGGCAGCGCGTGGAACTCGTCACGGCGCTCATCAAGTCGCTGCCCAAGCAGATCCGCAAGAACTTCGTTCCTGCCCCGGACGTGGCCCGCCAGGCCGTCGCGGCACTGGAAGCTGACTTCGATCCCGCCACGGACGAGCTCGAACCGTCGCTGGAACTGGTGCTGCGCCGGATCCGCGGACAGGTCATTCCGCCGGGCTCCTGGAACTGGGACGCCGTCCCGTCGCATTTGCGGGTCAGCTTCCGCGTGGTGGATTCCCGCGGCAAGTTGCTGGATGAGGGCAAGGACCTGAACGCGCTGCAGGAGCGGCTGGCCCCGGCCACCCGCCGGGCCATCGCGGAATCCCTCGGTGCCACCCCGGGCACCACGGCGCCCCAATCCAAGGGAAATGCCGCGGCGAAGGCGAAAGCCGGCGCGAACGGCAAGGATGGCGCGCGTTCATCACGGGCCGGCACGTCCCCGTCGGCCGCCCTGGCCGCTGCCGCAGCCGCGGCGCCGGGCGGGTTCACCGAAATGTCCGGGCTCAAGGACTGGACCTTTGGAACCGTCCAACGCCAGGTCCAGGGAACCGTTGGCGGGCACACCGTCACCGGCTATCCGGCCCTGGTGGATGAGGGAACGTCCGTGGCGCTGCGGCTGTTCCAGACGCCGTCGGAACAGCAGGAAGCCATGCGCGGCGGGGTCATCCGGCTCCTGGCCCTGAAAGTGCCGCCGCCGGACCGCTATGTCCTGGAGCACCTGAACAACACCGAGAAACTGACGTTCAGCCAGAACCCGCATGGTTCCGTGGCCGCGCTGATCGCCGACTGCGCCCTGGCCGCCATCGACAAACTCACGCCGGCCCCGCTGCCGTGGGACGAGGCCTCCTTCAAGGCACTCTACGAGGGCGTCCGGGCGGAGCTGATCGACACCGTCTTCACCGTCACCGCCGTCGTCGAACGCATCCTGGCCAGCACCCGCCGGATCGAAAAGCAGCTCAAGGGCACCACGAGCCTGGCCCTGATCAGCGCGCTCAACGACGTCAAGAGCCAGCTCGAGCAGCTGGTGTATCCGGGTTTCGTGGCACGCACGGGCTACGCCCAGCTCAGCCAGCTGCCCCGCTACCTCGCGGCGATCGAAAAGCGCCTCGAGAAGCTGCCGGGCAACGTGCAGCGGGACGCCCAGCACATGGCCGCGGTCCAGGCCCTGGAGGACGACTACGACGACGCCGTGTCCGCGCTGCTGCCCGGGCGGCGGGCGGGCGCGGAGTTAACCCACGTGCGCTGGATGATCGAGGAACTGCGGGTGAGCCTCTTCGCCGTCGAACTCGGGACCGCCTATTCGGTGTCCGAAAAGCGTATCCGGGCCGCCCTTAACAAAGTGCTGGCGCCGGCGTAGACCCCTGAGGGTGCTGCGCCGGCGCCAGCACTGGCGGCCGGGAATGTCCGGGCGGGCCTGTCCGGGCGGGACCTAGGCGGCCGGGACGTGCTCCGCGTGGCCGGCCGTGCGGAGGCCTTGGCGGAGCTTCTCCGCGTTGGCGTCCAGCCTGGCCGGATCCGGGTGCTGGTCCACGGAGCCGAAATCAAAGTCCGCCATTGAGTTCGATGGCCACACGTGGACGTGCATGTGGTTGATTTCGTAGCCGGCCACGATCAGCCCGGCCCGGGCGGCGTCGAACACCTCCACCTGGACCGCGCCGATCTTGCGGGCAACCTCCATGACCCGGCCGAGGACCTCGGGCGAGGCATCCGTCCAGCGGTCCACTTCCTCGGTGGGCACCACGAGGGTGTGGCCGTCGGCCAGCGGGCCCATGGTCAGGAACGCCACGACGCCGTCCTCGCGCCAGACGAAGCGGCCCGGGATCTCGCCGTTGATGATTTTGGTGAAGAGAGTGCTCATGCGTCCGCCTTTTCTGCCGGGGACCCCAGGGTACTGACGTCCAGGACAAAACGGTACTTGACGTCGCCTGCCACCATGCGGTCGTAGGCTTCGTTGAGCTGGTCTGCGCCGACCACCTCAACGTCGGACACCACGCCGTGCTCGGCGCAGAAGTCCAGCATCTCCTGCGTCTCGGCGATGCCGCCGATCAGCGAACCCGCATAGGCGATCCTGCGCCGGATCAGCGCCCCGGGGTTGACCGGCGGCATCGCTTCGGCGGGCAGGCCCAGCTGGAACAGCACACCGTCCAGGCCCAGCGTGCGGAAGTAGGGGTTGAGGTCGTGCGGTGCGGCGACGGTGTCGATAATGACGTCGATGCTGCGGTTCGCGGCTTCCATCGCGGCCGGGTCGGTGGAGAGGATGACGTCGTCGGCGCCCAGCTCGCGCGCTGCGGCGAATTTGTTCTCCGACGTCGTGAAGACCTTGACCTCGGCGCCCATGGCCTTGGCGATCTTGACGGCCATATGGCCGAGGCCGCCCAGTCCGACGACGCCGACGACGTCGCCTTCCTCGACCTCGAAGTGGTTCAGGGGCGAATATGTGGTGATGCCGGCGCACAGCAGGGGCGCCGCGGCGGCGGGGTCCAGTGCTTCCGGCACCCGCAGGACATAGTGGCGGTCCACCACGATCGACGTGGCATACCCGCCCTGGGTGATGGCGCCGTCGTTGCGGGCATCCTTCGCCCCGTAGGTTCCCACCGCGGCGTTTTCGCAATACTGCTCGAGGCCGTCCAGGCAGCTGTCGCACTCGCGGCAGGAGTCCACGATGCAGCCCACGCCCACGCGCTCACCCACCGTGAAGTCGTCGACGGCGGAACCGAGCCGGGTGACCCGGCCGACGATCTCGTGGCCCGGGATCAACGGGTAGGTGTCGCCGCCCCATTCGCCCCGGGTGGCGTGCACGTCCGAGTGGCACAGTCCGCAGAATTCAACGGCGATCTCGACGTCGTCCGCCTTCGGCGCCCGTCGGGACACGGTCAAGGGAACAAGCCCGCTGTCCGGTGAGGTGGCACCGTACGCAGCAGCGAGTGTGGGGCCGGCGTTCTGCGCGGCGCTGTCCGCGGTGGCGGATTTGGTGTCTGTGGTGTCCAAATCCGGCAACGGCTTGGCAAGGGGCGGGGGTACGGGACGTCCAGGTGTCATACGTTGACGCTACCCCCGGTCCCGGGATGTATTCCACTTTGGGGTGGCTCGCTGGCGACGGCTCGTCGCTCAGGTCGGGCACGTTGCCCAACTGGTCGTGCGTCAACGAACCGGGGGCACCCTGGGGACGCCGTACGAGCAACTGGCCGGAAGGCCGGATACTCAACTGCGTCCAAGACTTCCGCACCGACAGCCGCCATCATTCGCTAACGAATTGGCCGCCGCCGGGCAGTTGGCACCCGGGGCGGACCCCTGCGGCCATCATTGTCGAGGGTCCCTGAAACACTGGATTCATGGACGGCAATCAGGGGCCCGAAGTGGCTCCGGCAGGACACGGCGACGCCGGCTTCGGCCGCGCCGGGAGCGGCGCGGCCGCCGGACCGCTGGGTTCCGTGCGCATGGCCACGGGCAGTGCCGGGATCATTGACCGGCTCCGGGACCTGGAGGACTGGAAATCCGCCGCGTCCGCGGAACAGGCCCGGCTCGCCGTGGCCTTCGACCTGCTCCAACGCCGCGAACAAGCCCGGCTCGGCGTCCCGGCCGAGAAGCTCGGCGCCGGGATCGGCGCGCAGATCGCCCTGGCCCGGCACGAATCTCCCGCCAGGGGCGGCCGGCTCCTGGGCCTGGCCAAAGCCCTGATCACCGAGATGCCCCAACCCCGCACCCTCGCCGCCCTGGAAACCGGGCAGCTGAACGAATGGCGCGCCACCCTGCTCATCCGTGAAACCGCCTGCCTGAGCGCCGCGGACCGGGCCGCAGTCGACGCCGACCTCGCCGCCGACGCCGGGACGTTCGCCGGGGCCGGTGACCGGTCCCTGATCGCCGCGGCCCGCACCGCCGCGTACCGGCGTGACCCCCGCTCCGTCACCGAACGCGCCGCGCACGCCGCCACCGAGCGGCACGTCAGCCTCCGCCCGGCCCCCGACACCATGTGCCACCTCACCGCCCTGCTGCCCGTGACCGCCGGCGTCGCCGTCTACAAGGCCCTCACCGGGCACGCCGACACCCTCCGCGCCGCCGGGGACCCGAGGGGCCGCGGGCAGCTCATGGCCGATGCCCTGGTCGAACGCACCACCGGCACCCCCGGCGG